>JAQVML010000327.1 GCA_028703645.1 Eubacteriales bacterium | reverse complement strand
GTGATGGATACCATTACGCGCGAAGCTACGCGAGCCGGCATTGTCGGCACGACAACAACGGCCAGCACAGCCGCTGTGAACGATGCCGTGACCAGTAAAAAACCGAGTTATATGACAAACACCATTACGGTGAGCGTCACGTTTTCCAATCCGTCCAGTTTTAAGGACGGAAATATTACGGTTACGACGGCATACGATCTGCCAACGTTAACGCCCTTGACCGCATTTCTTGCACCAGGGGGAAGCTATCACGTCGTATCGACGTGTACGATGAAGATGGGATAGCGGATTCGTTTCTTCAATGACCCAGTTTTACAAAAAAAATGAATTTGTTAAAAACTGAGTTTCAAGCGTCTGTATCCGCAAACGCGAAATTCAGATCACGATACCACGCAAAAGCACCGAAATCATACCATCTGCGCAGAGGAATCTGCAGGAGTAGATCCACAGATTCGGTTGGAGGGACCAAATGAGAAAAATCGTCATATTCGCATTGATCGCTGCGTTATGCGCGGGTGCATTGCTGTATTTCTATCTCGGCAACCTGGAAGCGCAGAAAGAAGTCAAGGTGGAGTACGACAACGTCGTCATTGCTGCCGTGGATATTCCGGCGTTCACGCCGATTACGAGCGATATGGTGACGTTTAAACCGATACCGCAAGGCTATGCGCATCCGCTTGCCGCGCGCACCAAAGAAGAAGTGGTCGGCCTCGTGACCGAGAGCGCAATCATTGCCGGCGAAGAGATGCTTCCCGCCAAACTCAAACAGTTCGGAGAAACCGACAGCGGGCTATCCTATGTGGTGCCGGAAGGCATGCGCGCGGTGACCGTTTCGGTGGATGAGGTAAGCGGCGTTGCGGGATTTTTGCAGCGCGGCGACTATGTGGATGTGATTTCCTATACTTCCACAAGCTATGAGATGCCCGCGACGGATCAAGCGCAAACAGGGACCACGCAGCCGACAGATCCCGGTCAAAATGCGGTTTCGCAGAGCACAACCCTCGTTGCGGCACAGAATGTGCTCGTTGCTGCAATCGGCAGATCGCTTTCCAGCAGCACCGGAACCACAAGCGAGGATCAAAGCACAATCGGTTACAACAGCGTCACGCTCATCCTCACAACCGAAGATGCTATGCGCGTTGTACAGGGCTCGAGAAGCGGTTCTCTGATTCTCATTTTGCGCGCGTCCGGCGATCATAACGCGAACACGGAAGACCCTGTGATCAACGATACACTCTTGATAAAGGCACAGTAAGGGAGAGAAAATGGACAGCATTCGCATCATGCTGGCGGCGTTTTCTGCCGACGATCGAAAATTCATATCAGGGCTGTTAACCGACGAAGCATTGCGCGTGGTCAGTTCCTTTCGCCCGGATAACGACGGCTTGAAGAAAGCGTCCGCTCAACCTGCGGATGTGCTGCTGATCGGAACCCGCGCGAAACCGGAGCAGGAGCTGGATTTTGCCGAGCGTATGTTTACGACGAGAAGCGACATTACCATCATTTTGCTTGCGCCAATGCTGGAAAGCAAATTGCTTGAGCGCGCAATGGAGTGCGGCATCTCCCGCGTAATCGACATCAACAGCAGCGAGCAGGATGTCTGTACGCATATCATGACCGCCGCAAACCGGGATCAAAACCGGCGCTTTAGCAAGCAGAAAATTGCGAGTTACGATTCCAAGGTTGTCGTGTGCTATTCGCCGAAGGGCGGCGTGGGCAAGACGACGCTTGCGGTGAACTTGGCTTATGCGCTTGCCACCATGAACAAGAAGGTCGCCTTGATTGATCTGAGTCTACAGTTTGGCGAAGTCGGTGTGTTTCTGGATATTCCGAAGGGCGATACGATCGCGGATATGGTAGAGGAGCACTCGCTGGAACTCTCCACGATCAAGAGCTATCTGATTCGCCACCAAAGCGGAATTCAGGTTATGCTGTCCAGCAGTGCGCCGGAATATGCAGAATTGATTCGCCCGGAGCATGTTGACGCGATTCTTTCATCGCTTCGAACCGAATTTGACTATGTGTTTGTCGATATGGCCGTGACCATGGGAGATTGTGCAATCGCTGCAATCGAGACCGCGGACACGATTTTGCTCGTTGTCAATGAGGATATCGCTTCTTTGCACGACGCGAAGCGCAGCGTCAAGGTGCTGGAAGCGTTAAACCAGCAGGACAAGGTCAAACTCGTCGTCAACAAGGACGGCATCTCAACGATCACGACCAAGAACGTTGCCAATCTATTGGAGGCAACACCGGTACTCGTGATTCCTTATGATTTGAAAGCTGCGATGCTCGCGGTCAACCGCGGGATTCCAATGCTCAGCTGTGCGCCAAAATCAAAAGCAAGCAAGGAAATCCGCGATTACGCGCGGAGCCTGACCCGGAGGGTGTAATAAATGGGACTGCTTGATCGAATGGATAAAAAGGTTCCGGGTGTACAACCCGGCGTTTCCGTCGTTGAGGCGGATGAATCGGCCGCTCTACGGGACCGTGTCCATTATCAAGTTGTTGAAATGCTCAACAAGCGGGACGAAAAGCACGGTGCTGGAACGAATGAAGCGGAAACACGCGCCATCATCGAATCCGCGCTGGAGCAGCATGCGTCCAGTATGGCGCGACCGGAGCGAAACCGAATCGCGATGGAAATCTACGATTCCATTCGCGGCCTTGGCCCGCTGGAAAAACTGCTGGCCGACGATTCGATCAGTGAAATCATGGTCAACGGCGCAAAGCAGGTGTTCATTGAGCGCAAAGGCAAACTGATCCAGAGCGACGTAACGTTTTATGACAACGAGCAACTGCTCAACGTCATTGACCGCATTGTGTCTCCGCTTGGGCGCCATATCGACGAAGCAAACCCAATGGTCGATGCGCGTCTTGCGGATGGATCGCGTGTCAACGCCGTGATCGCGCCGCTTTCTTTAAAAGGGCCGCTGCTCACGATTCGAAAATTTTCCAGCACGCCGCTTACTATTGAGAACCTGATTGATTTCGGAAGCTTAACGTTTAAGATGGCGGCGTTTCTCGAAGCCTGCGTGAAAGGCAGACTCAACATCGTGGT
>JAQVML010000326.1 GCA_028703645.1 Eubacteriales bacterium | reverse complement strand
ACCGAGCTTTCCACCTGTCGCTTGAGCTGCACCTGCAACCTGAGCTTTTTGGTTTCCGGATCGGGCGAAATGCGCTCCATCACGTAGTCATAGTTGAGGCCGAGCACCTCGGAAACCTCGGTCGCAACGCGAACGCGGTCGTCCGCCGCGATGGCGGGCGGGTTCGCGAGCACGCGATAGGCGGTTCCGCTCTGCGCAAGCACGAGGCCGTTTCGGTCGACAATCTTGCCGCGCTGGGCTGCCAAGTTCTGCCTGCGCGTCCACTGTACCTCTGCCTTTGCTTTCAGTGCTGGACCATCCACGATCATAACCTGCGTCAATCTCAGCGCAAGTAACAATAGCAGAAGGCCGGCAAACACCATCAGCAGGACAAGTTTTTGTTTAATCTTCGGCGCGGTGGCCGTTTTTTTAGCCATTGGTCAATCGTCCTTTCGTAAGATCAACCGCCCGCGAGCGGCTGTTCCCCCCCGCCCGAAGTGCTTGTGGCTGCCGGGTCCGGCGTCGTTGTTGCCGGCGTCTCCGGTGTTGTGGTCGTCCCGCCGGTTGGTGATGTGGTCGGCGGCGGCGTTGTGTTGTCAAACGGAAGCGGGTCCCCGATGCGCACATACTGCTTCTTATCGGGATAGCGCATGCCATAGGACTCGGCTGCCTTTTGCGCGTCCTGAATGGTCACCGCGCATTCAATCTGAACGTCCAGCTCGTTGATGCGCAGGTCCGTCAGATCAATTTCACTGTTAAGCGCGTTGATGTCCGCATAGGCGCGCGAGATGCGCTCGTAGCCGGAGAGCGTAAAGAGCACCATGCTGGCAAATAGAAAGCCGCTGATGATCAAGCCTATACGCCCAAAGGAGGAGATTCCGGGGTTCTTGACGCGAACGCCGGGTTCGGAAGCGCTTCTCGTGCCAGTACGGCTGCGCGAAGCGCGCGCTTCATACGCGTCCTGCTCCTCCTGTGTTGGTAAATAGAGTTTGGTCGTTGGGGAACGGCCCTTTTTTCGATCGTCCTCAAAGCGGATATCCAATCAAAATTCCCTTCCAATCAAGCGAAAATTCCGCTCACCGGCGCGATAGAACCGCCCGAGAGCAACCTTCGCTAAATCTTTTCGATGCAGCGGAGTTTTGCGCTGGTCGAGCGGGAGTTCTGCGCTTCCTCTTCGTCAGAGGCGGTCAGCGGTTTCTTGGTGAGGATCTTTGCCTTGGGCACTTTTCCGCAGATGCAGATCGGCGCCGATGGCGGACACGTGCAGGGATTTTCAAACCTGCGGAACGCCTGCTTGACAATTCGATCCTCCAGTGAATGAAATGTAATTATACACAGTCTACCGCCTTTTTGCAACAGATCGCAGGCCTGCTCCACCGCCTGATCCAGCCCGCTCAACTCGCCGTTTACCTCGATTCTGAGCGCCTGAAACGTCCTGCGCGCGGGGTGTTGCGGCTCGTTGCGGTACTTTCCGGGGATTCCCTCGCGCACGATCTGTGCCAGCTGAAGCGTGGTCTCAATCGGATATTGTTCACGAGCGCGACAAATCTTCTCCGCAATTCTGCGGCTGAATCGCTCCTCACCATAGGCGAAAAAGATGCGCACCAGTTCGGATTCGGAATAGGTGTTGACGATGTCCTTCGCCGAAAGACGCGCTCCTTGATCCATTCGCATGTCCAGCGGCGCGTCCGTCTTATAGGAAAATCCGCGCTCCTGCGTATCCAGCTGGTGGGACGAGACCCCGAGGTCGAGCAAAATCCCGTTGACCTCGCTGACTCCAATCTCTGCCAAAAGCGACTTCATTTCAAAAAAGTTGCCGTGCAACGCGGTAAATCGGCTGCCAAATGCAGATAGCCGGTCCCCCGCCGCGTGCACGGCTTCCCAGTCCCTGTCAATTCCAATGAGTCTGCCCGTCTGCGGCAGGCGAGATAAAACCGCCTCGGCATGGCCGCCTCCGCCAAGGGTTCCGTCGATAAAGATGCCGCCGCGCTCGGGAGCAAGATACTCCAGCGTTTCCTTGAGCAGCACAGGAATATGTGAAAATTGTTCACTCATATGCCAAGCACCGCCAAATGCGCCAGCGCGTCGCCATAGTTTTCCTCGCAAGAGGTGTTGTAGGCCGCTAGTGTTTCGGGGTTCCAAATCTCTACGCGCTCGCCAACGCCGATCAGCGTTGCGTCCTTGCTCAGCCCCGTGAGTTCACGAAGCTGCGCGGGGATTAAAATGCGACCCTGCTTGTCAATTTCGCAAGCCGCCGCCATGGAATAAAGCTTTCTGCGAATCGCCTGACCTTGGGTGTCGCTCACGGGCAGCGCGGAGAGCTTTTGCGAGAAGCGCTCCCATTCTTCCATCGAGCGCCCCGTGAGGCACGCCGCGCTCGTGGATTCCAGCAAGCCAAGCGTGATGACAAGCGTATCGCCCACGCTCTCCCGCCACTTCGCCGGAATGAATACGCGGCCTTTAGCGTCCAGCATATGTTCAAACGAACCGATCAGCACGCGTTCTCCTCCTCCGGCAAGTAAATACTGTTTAATAAGGATATACTTCCCCCAGACTTACGTTGAGTATACACCACATTCCCCCATTTGTCACCACTTTCATGTATTTTTTGCCTATTTTTTTTGAATTTTTTGAAAATAAACGTTCGTTTGCATGTTTGTGGCTATCCGCGCGGCGGCGGGTGGGTTCCGGCGCGCCACAAATTATGGTATACTGGGTTTATCTTGGTGCAAGATATGGTACATGGCGTATCCATGCCACCGGCAAAACCAGCGAAAAAAGCAGATTTCTTCGTTTTTGCCGGGGTTCTTTGCGCTTTTTCGGCGGTTCCCCGCCGATTTGCTATCGAGCATTCTTTTTATTTAGAACAGGAGTCTTTCTGGCATCGGATGACTCGGTAGACAAGATCAAAATCAATATCGCTATTTCGGCTTGAGAACAGGAGTCTTTATGGCATCGGATTACACAGTAGACAAAATTAAAATAATGGAAGGGTTGGACGCGGTTCGCATGCGCCAGGGCATGTACATCGGCTCGACGGGACAGCGCGGCCTCCATCACCTGCTTTGGGAGATCATCGACAACTCGATCGACGAGG
>JAQVML010000325.1 GCA_028703645.1 Eubacteriales bacterium | reverse complement strand
AAAGGCGATCACCTCGTCGCGCTCCTTCTTGGAACAGATGCGCCCGGAGAAGGTTGCCCTCTGCGCGATGAGCAGCATGCTTTCCAGTCGTGCGCGGTCGACCGCCGGATTTTGCCGCGCAATGTTGTAGGCATACAGCTCCGGCGATTCCAGCGGTTGCATCGCGGGTGCGCCCGCAAAGCGAAGCATCTTGAGCGCGTAGCGCACGGCGGCGAGAACGGCGGCGTTGTTGTCCTTTTGCAGGAATGTGCGCAAGAGCCGCTCGTGCTGATATTTCCTTAGACCAAACGCACCCAGCGGAATGGCGACGAGGGCGAGCATCACGAATATGGGCCAGAGCGGCGGACGCGCGCCGTTGCTGCCGTTGTCTGCGCTCGCGTCCTCGCCGTCCGTCGGGCTGCCGTCCTGCGTTCCGTCATTGCTGGGCGCGGGTGTTGGCGTAATCTGCGCGGCCGCGGAGTCGCTCGTCTCCTCCGGCGTGGTGTTCGGATCGGGCGAGCTTTCGTCCTGCTCGTCGCTCTGCGGCTCCATCGTGGGCTCCGCTGTGGGTTCCGGCGTTGGCGTCGGCGTGGGTTCCGGCGTGGCTTCCGGCGTGGCTTCCGCGCTGTTGTCATCCGGCGCGGGGGTCGTTTCCCCGGAGTCGTTCGGGGTTGGCGCGCTGGCCTCCTGCGTGCTTTCGGTGACTTCAACCGGCACCCATTCCAAAATAGAGGGATCGAATACCTCTACCCATGCATGCGCGTGCGTGTCCTCAATCTTGATAAACCCGTTCGCGTCCGGCTTTTTTTCGTAATCCTTTTGAATGACGATGTATCCTTCGGCATAGCGCGCGGGGATGCCGAGCGCGCGCAACAGCACCGTCGCGGTGGTTGCGAAGTGTACGCAATAGCCGCTCTGCGCGTCCTCTAAAAACCAGGTGGAGAAATCGACGCCCTGCGGCATCTCCGGCGGAGAATAATCGTAAGAGCAGCGGTCTGCCAGCAGCGAGCGAATCGATTGACACGTTGCCGCAAGGTTCAGATCATCGCCGTCATAGACCGCGTGGATATTGTACGTTTCCAGCAACTTGTCCGCGGCTTTCTTCGTGGCATCCGGCAATGTGGTATAGGTGTCAAACAGATAACCGATATAGGTTTTTGCCGTGTCGCGAACGGCGTCCGCGTCGTTGCCGGACGCGCTTCTTAGCCCGTCCGCGGAACCGGCTGCGTTTTGATAGGCTTTTTCAAACCCGCCGTCCGCATTCGGAACGGAATACAGAGACATGCCGATGGGAACCGCATCAACCGTGTAATCCAAAGCGGAGGCGGAGGAGGCAAACGCAAGCGCGGTGTCTTGCACATAGCCTGCATTGGTGATTTCGTCTGCACGTGTGATCAATCCCGGCGGCGTCCAGATTGACTGCGGCGTCGCGTTGACGTTTTTTACGGACAGGGTAAAGGTAGACGGCATCGATCCGCTCGCGGAGAGCGCGGAGGCGAGCAGGTTTTGCGGCGCGATATCGACGCTGTTTGCCAGCTTGGAGAAATCGTTTGAAGTTACGTTTTTCCAGCCGTACTCGGTATAGAGAGAGCCGGCGTAATCCCGAAGATACAGCGACAGCGGGTCCGAAACGCGCACGAACAGCACGGTTTTACCGGTAAAGCGAATGGTAGAGAGGCTTGTGAGGTCGCCGCGCGTGAGTCCGTCGTTGCTGCGCCAAAATGCATCCTTGCCGAAATCCATCGAAAAGATCTTTTGTTGAAGCGACTCGATGGCTTCCGGGCGTTCATACCCTTCCTGCGGCAACAGAATGCTGGAAAGAATCGCGGCGAGCGCGATGAGCGGCAACGCGAGCAGTGAGAGCGAATGCTGCGCCGCACGCTGCGCCATCAGGTTCGCTTTTCGCCTGTTCTGCGGCACATAGACGCCGGCGCGCAACGTCGTTTGCGCGCGCTTTGCGTTGTTGAACGCAAACACCATCATATGCGCGGCAAACAGCATGAAAAACGGCAATCGCGCGGGAGAGAGCAGATAAAATGGCGCGGGCAGCAGCAGCGGCAGCGTTGAGAGCGCGAGCCCCGGCACGCTGGGTTCGCTGATGATGAAGAACGCGGAGAGGAACGATACGACAAATACAATCGCCTGCGCCGCGTGGGTCATGAGCTGTTGCGCCGCCTCCATGTCCGTTGGCTGGAGCAGAAGCCGCATGCTCTCCGGCAGTTGCAAACTCAGCGGGGTAATGGCGCGCTCGACGAGCAGCAACGCGCCTTGTAGTAGATCCGACGCGTGCAATATGCCATATAAAACTGCCAGCGCGAGACAAATCAGCGCGAAGAGTCCGCTTTTGCGCACGGAAAACACCGCGACAAACAACAGCGAAAACGCGATTGCCGTCCAGGCGAGCGTCGCAGTCGGCAGATCGAGCTCATAGCTCGTAGTCAGGCAAAATAGAAATCCAAGTACGGCAAGAAGCAGAACCGCCAGTTGCTGAAGCAACCGCAGCGATACTTGCGCAATCGTGTTTTCCCGCGCGGGAACTGCGCGCGCGCGACGCGGCTTTTGTTTCGTCTCGCTCATTCGTCCGCCTCCGTTTCCGTGCCCGGAACGTTTCCGTTGAGCAACTGTACCTCGCAGCCGAGGTCGCGGAGCGCATCCGCCGTCTTGTCGTCGCATTGATCCGGCATCAGCGTGAGCCTGCGGCAAGCGCCGAGATTGGTCAGCGTCGTGAGCAGTTGCGTGCCGGTTTCGTCACCCGCCGCACTCCAAACGCTGCCTGCAACCATATAGATCAGGTGCGTGTCCGCGCGCATTGCGCCGCCCGCGGCGAAGCGTTCCAGCGTGCTCCAGCGTTCCTGTCCCGGCAAAGCGAGCAGGTCGTGCAGCACGGAGGCCAGCGCCTCCGGTCCCGTGACCGGCAGGGTACGAAGGCCGCCTTCCTCGCTGATCCAGCTGACGGAGTGCGTCACCTCGCGCGCCATGAGATATTCGGAAAACGCGAGCATGGTGCCGATCATCGACTCCGCCGCGTCCGGCGAGGAATCCTCCCGTAACTCCAGCAGGAAGTGCAGCGAGGGATTCAACGGCAGGCCGAATTCGCGC
>JAQVML010000324.1 GCA_028703645.1 Eubacteriales bacterium | reverse complement strand
TGCGCGCAGGATCGGTTTGGCAATCAATCGGGGGTTTCCCATTGGAACCTCACGGGAACGGGAGTCGTCTCGTTCGAACGCTTACTTGCGATAGATTGCATTGAGCAAACTGCAAAAATTCTCGATCGACGGAAAATCGTGAAACAGAATCGATTGACAGGCCGACATCTGTTGCATCAGATCAGGAACGGTCGTGATGAAGATATCATCACTGGTCAAGCTTTCGGCAAAGCAGGGCTTGATTGCGCTAGCGTACGCAACAGGCGTCACCTGAACGGTTTCGTAATAGTCGCCGTTGAGTGAGGCACGGATGAAACTGGCGATAAACGCGGCATGCTCCGTGCCGGAATCGCTGACGATGAAGATGCGGCGAGGCGGAGACGCCATGCCCAGAGCGGGAAACAGAAAACAGGAATGCAGAATGAGATCTGGCAGAGAGGTACTCAAGTCGACCCGCATCGCGCGGTTAAACGCCGTCAGATTTTCGGAAAACGCGAAGAATAGCTTTGGGTGCGATCCTTGCAGCGAGGCGACAAACCCGTTGATGCGACGAATGAATCCCGTTACATGGACGGGATAGATCAACACATAGTGATAGAGTATCTTCATCGTTCGGACGAGCTGATTCTGAATTTCTTCCGGACAGGAAACATGCAGCGTCGATAGCACGCGCGAAAAATATGCGCGCACTTCCGTATCGAGCAGAGCTTCCTTCGCCGCGTTTTCAGGGACGAGAAACGGCTTCATCAGCAGTCCGTGGATGGGCTGGAGGTTTTTCGGCGAGATGGAAGGAAAGCGCTCGGCGATATACTGAACGTCCTGCGCGGAAATCTCCGATGCGATCGGATGGGAAGATGACACATGAAACCCCTGACTTTCCCGCACGAGAGACACAAGATAGAACGCTGCCATCTGCGGTAGAGCCGAGGTATCCTTGAGCACGAGCTCAACCGCTTCGCGATCAGAAGACTGCAGCAACATCGACTTGACGATTTTGTAGAGCCGAGAGAAGCTGACGGTCGGTTTTGTGTTGGGCAAAGCCATCTCGATCTCTAGATCGGGCAATTGCATCAGCAGGGGATTGAGCTCGATATAGAGCGTAGAAACCAGTTTGCGCAGTTCCTGCTCATCGGACGCCAAGAGGCAATAAGAAAGTCCGTCTCGCGTGATCGAGATTTTTGAAGCGGATAGATACGCGTTGATCTTTGGAATGATTCTCACAAGTGTCGACTTGCTGATAAACATTTTTTTCGTATAAAATTCTGCGTCCTGATGCGGAAAGAAGAACAGATTTTGAATCAATCGCGGCGCCATGGCAGCCTTAAATAGCTCAATCTGGATTTCGTGCAGCACCGTCGCGTTATGGTAGCCCAACTGAACGCCATTTTTGAGGGATACGTCGATTCGCAGCTGACTGTCCCATTGGTTTTTAAAATAAAGAAGGTCGGAGTGAATCGTGCGCTCGCTTGCATGAATGGCAAGTGCGAGTTCGCCAATGGTAATCCATCCGGCTTGCTGCGTTAAAACCTCTAGAAGCTTAATTCTGCGTTGATCCGTTTCGTCCAGTAGCGCAAGCATTTGTTTCACCTCAATCCACCACGGTTATTTCCTATTTTAGCAGTGTCGCTTAAGCAAATCCACACTTAATAATTAGTTAATTCATAAGTTGCACTATAATGCGAAAAAAATGATTTTTGGTTTAATGATACAATGTAACGCAATAGTAACAATTGTAGATTATAATTCAATTAAATATGGGATTTGGTACGCCAAAATTGCGCAAAAATGCGCATATTTTTATGAAGCAAAGTCGGTGAGGATCAGAAAATCTACCGTTTTGACCACGTTCGCATGAAAACACGGTACAGAGAGTGCGGATGAGAAACCATTACGGTATGATAATAAACCTAGCGAAAGACCCACTGAAATCCAGCTGTGTGCTTTCATAATTTTTAGTTGCGATATGAAATACGCGTGGATCAGGACGAAAACGCAACAAAATCAGCGACGGCCTTTGAAGTGATGATCCTAACGATGTTTAGCAAGGGCTGCAATGAGAATATAAAATCGTGTCGGTTCTTTCGCCACGTGGCGAGAACGCGAAGATGGCAAAGGAAACCGGACACGTTGACGAGAGGCTCCAAGAAAACGACATTGAGACAGGAAATCCAAAAAAACAAACAGAATGTGAAGCCGGTATCGCGCAGACATCACCAAATGTCTGTGCGTATTCTCGTTGCGTTGCTATTTGTTGGTTTTGTGCTGACGACATTCTTCATTCGCTCCTCATCCGCGCTGGGGCGCACATATTCCGCAGAAGTGAACGAACCCACTGCGAGCGCTGTTCTACCGGTTTCGGATGAAACAACGCAACCGACCGATTTGCCGGATGAAACGCCTTTGCCGGAGCAATCGGCGGTGCCTACCGACCTCGCAACGTCGCCGACCGCGGAGCCGACAGCGACGGAAGAAGGCGAACAGCCAACTCCAACGGTATCGCCGGACGTTCCTGCGGTGAGCGAAGAGCCGACCGAGGTTCGCGCGGCTCAATTCTCTTGTGAAGTAAGCGGCGTGCGGATTCGCGTGAACACCACGCTGGCGCAGAGCGCGGAAACAACGTTGTCGCTCTCTCTTGCGCGAATTGCGCTGGGCGCCAATGCAGCAGCCTTTGACCGCTATCAGGATTTATTGACCGGGACGGTTTCTCCCGAACAATTGAACAACTATATCGCATATGAACTGCGCTATCTTGTGGATGGCGCGGCGATTGACGCGCCACAGAGCGTAGCCGATATTACGCTAAGCGATCTTGCGCAGCAGTTTGCGCAGGACGCGGATTCCATCCGTGTGTTCTATCTGGCTGGTTCAACGGGGGACGGCGCGGCACAACTGCGTTCCACAACGGCCCGCGTGGAAAATGGCGTGCTCTCTCTTTCGCTGCCGGTCTGTCCGATGGTGCTGTTTGTAGAGCAACAGCAAACTATCGGCGAGACGCCGCTGCCCGAACTGTCGCCAGATCCGGAAGCCTCGGCGACTCCTGCGGAACCGACGCCTGATCCCGCAGCCTCCATTTCGCCGGA
>JAQVML010000323.1 GCA_028703645.1 Eubacteriales bacterium | reverse complement strand
CCATTGCGCCCCGCTGCTCCGGATAGCACCCCATCTGCTCACGCGTGACAGAGGCCTCCGTCTGATTTGTCTGAAACATCCTGTTGATATTGTCCAGCGCAATCTCCTTCGCTTTCGCTTCGCCGATATCGCCCTGTTTGCAGGCGGTCATCGCCAACGATAAAAGTAGTATGATTGCGAGAAGCAAGAATATCTTTCGTTTCATGTTTACGACCCCCTGACAACCGGTTGACTCAGGATTTGAATCTGATAGATCTGCTTCGTCGGTAATATGATGCCAACGACATACACCGCGCCATTTTCAAACGTCACACGACAATCCATACTTACAATATTCGAATCGATGAGACCTTCTATCATTTTGCCATACTCGACGGTCTTGATCTTCGACTGCTTCTCAAACCGCGCGGACATCCAATCATTGACGATTTGCGGTAGTTTGGCTTCATACAGGCGGTTCATCACTTCCCTTTGTCCATATGGGAGTTTCACAAGCTCTTCTGCCTGCTTGATCTGCTCGTCTGTCAACGGTAAAAGCGTTTCATCGCTCTGTTGTGCATTGTACGCGAAGCCGCTGATGGCGTCGACTTGCGCATAATATAAAACCTCGCCTGTGGACTGCTTCATGACAGTGACATAATAGCACCGCATGACAGGGACATCTTTCTTTTGTTTTGCGCTCTGATCCTGAGGCAGTGTATCGACCGCATACTCGCTATAATCCACCGTCGCTTCCGTCGCATTCGCGTCGAACGCAAGGTTGATCAGCGCAAGCCCCGCCTCCTTCGCCTTTGCTTCGCCGACGAGGTGCGGCGCGCAGCCGGAGAGAATCAATAGCATGCAAAGAATTGCAAACGTACGTGCTTTTTTCATCACGGCTCATCCTCATACGGTTTTGTCTGGTTTAGTATTGCTACATCCATCACCATCAACTGCGGCCATGCGACATTGACATAATAAATTGTGCCATCTCGAATGACGACATAGAAGCTGTTTTGCACTCCGTCGTTATCGACGATGGAACCGCCATCGGTAGACCCAAGTATCTTTGCATCCAAATCAAATTTTTCAGTAATCCAGTCGCGCGCAAAGTCCTTACTTTCTTTATCCAGTTTCAAATAATCAAATTTGCTCCAGTCACCATTGGGTAACGCGTTCTGGAACTGCTGATGCTGCTCTGGCGTCATGATTGGTACGAGTGATGAACTTCTGCTTGCGTAATAAGCAACGCCCGTTTCCGCGTTGACCTCCGCACGGTAGAGATATCCCCCTGTCTTTTGCTCCAAAATGGAAACCACATAGGTTGAAACAGGTTGTTCCTCGCCTGTTGCAACGTATTCACCGTCGATATAGCGAACTCCGGCATGCGTTTCCAGCTCCACCGTCGCATCCGTCTCGTTCCCATCAAACACTTGGTTGATGAAGGCAAGCCCCGCTTTCTTTGCTTCGTCTTCACCAATCAGTTTCGGTTTGCCTCCCGTGAGAAGCAAAGATGCGCAGAGGATAAACACGCCTAACAAAACTACTTTTCGTTTCATGGTCTTTTTCCTTTGGGTTCGGTGCCAAGCACCTGTACTTCGTTGAGATCCATCGCGGGCCAGGAAAACCCGACCCGATAGATGGAACCATCCGCAAACGTGACGAAATAGCCGATTTTTGCATGCGTAGAGAAGATGCTGTCCGTTTGGCAGCGCCCGTCCGCCGACATGAGCGCAACTTCCTTCTGAAAACAGCGCTTTACCCAATCACTGGCGACGGAAACTTCTCCATCGTCCTGTAATAGGATCGTTGACGCGTCGCTGGTGGCGCTATTTGATTCTTCTGTCGCGTTCTGTTGAGGTGGAACCGAGGTTAGTAGCCACTCGTTTTTGGAAGCGTAGTAAGCAACGCCCGTTTTTGCGTTTACCTCGGCATAATAGAGGTCTTCCTGAATGGTTGGATCGGATATGGTCACGATATAAATCTGCGTTGGCGCCGTGCCGCCGGTTTTTACTTCGGAATTGTCCACCGCGCTGGACCCCGCGCGTTCGTAATACTCCACATGCGCGTCCTGCGCCGTGACTCCAAACGCCTGCTGCATCAGTGCGAGTCCCGCCTTCTTTGCCCTCTCCTCGCCGACAAATCCCGGCGCACATGCGCAGAAGACCGTCAGCAACAGCGTAAGCGCAATCGCTATCGCCGTGCGTAAGGAATGACGAATCATGAATGGCGTCCATCCTTTCGATTGAATCAATCAATTTAGTTGTATAGATGGGACCCTTCACACATACTAGCATAGAATACGTCGTGTTGTTGTGAACCGGATGTGAAGCAACCGAAAACAGCGCGCAAACGAATCGAGAACAAAATTCGACAGTATTTCAACAACGCAACACCATTAAATCTCTCTGTCGCGCAATAGACGATTGTTCCAGTTTTCGCATATTTTAGTTGAGAAACGCGTAAACACGCGAAAAAGCGCTCTTTTTGAGCGACGAACGTCAAAAAAACACAATGAAAGTCTCTTTTGAGAAGCGTTTGCGTTTTTCCACAGAGTTATCGTAAAATGTGGATAACCAATCGAATTGTTCGGAGGCGTTTTATGATACACATCTATTGCGGAGACGGAAAAGGCAAGACGACCGCGGCGCTGGGGTTGATCTGCCGACACGTTGGCGCGGGGGGCAAGGCCGTACTCGCGCAGTTTCTCAAGAGCCTGCCAACGGGTGAACTCGCCACACTGGAGAAACTCGGTGTTCCCGTTTACCGCAACGAGCTGCCGCACGGGTTTTTTCCCAACATGAATGACGAGATGAAAGCCCGTGTCCGCGAGATGCACGACCAAACCCTCGCGGAAGTGACTCGCCTCGCGAGGACAAACAAGTGTTCGCTTCTTGTGCTGGACGAATTGTGCGCCGGGCTCTCGCTGGGCCTCATTGATCGCGAAAAGGTGCTTTCGCTGCTGGACGACCACGGCAACGCGGAGTTGGTCATAACCGGGCGCAATCCGGAGGAGGCGCTGCTCTCCCGCGCGGACTACATCACGGAGATGAAGCTCATTCGCCATCCGTTTGAGAAAGGCGTTCGGGCAAGAAAAGGGATTGAGTT
>JAQVML010000322.1 GCA_028703645.1 Eubacteriales bacterium | reverse complement strand
CAGCGGAGGCGGTTTATCACGCCGCGGTTCTGGAAGAGGCCGCAATGATGGCCTGGCACACGCTCGCGCTTACGCCAAGCGCGCACCTCAACCCCACGCTGATGGACAAGCATTATCTCAGAAAGCATGGAAAGAACGCCTATTACGGTCAGGAAAAGCACTGATTGTTCAACAAATGAACGCACAAACGGATGCTGCCGTTGCACGGTGGCATCCATTATTTTTCGCGCCGTCAATCGCCTTTTCAAGATTTTGTTTGATTGCGCCACGGTTCCGCGCTACACTGTTGATAAACAGGGCGATCGCATCATGCGACAGTCATGCTACCCACATACGCGCTCTGCCTTTTAGGAGGAATAACACCATGTCAGACGTGGCAATCATATCCTGCACAAGCTATGAAGAGGCCGAGGTGCTCGCCGCGGTCGAGCGCGGTGTTTCGCTGCTCGGCGGCGCTGAAAAATTCGTTCAACCGGAAGAAAAATTTCTGCTCAAGCTCAACTGGCTCTCCGCCGATCCGCCGGAGAAATGCGTCACCACGCATCCCGCTGTGTTTCGCGCGGTTGCGACCGTGTTTCAGCGCGCGGGCGCGCGGCTCTCCTATGGCGACTCGCCGGGATTTCAGCCGCCCGAAACCGCCGCCAAAAAGTCGGGCGCAGCATTGGTCGCAGAGCAATTGAGTATTCCGCTTGGCGATTTTCGCACGGGAAAAGAAATTCACTTTCCCGAAGGGCGCCAAAATAAGCGCTTCACCATCGCCAACGCCGTTCTGGAGAGCGATGGCGTCATCAGCCTACCCAAGATGAAGACGCACGCGTTTCAGCGTGTAACGGGCGCGGTGAAAAACCAGTTTGGCTGCATCCCCGGCGCACTCAAGGGAGAATTTCACGTCAAGATTCCGAGCGCGAATGATTTTGCAAAGATGCTGATCGATCTCAACTCCTTCGTTCACCCCCGCCTCTATATCATGGATGGCATCATGGCGATGGAAGGCAACGGCCCGCGCGGCGGAGACCCGCGCAAGATGAATGTTCTGCTGTTTTCCACCGACCCTGTCGCGCTGGACGCAACCATGTGCAGACTCATGAGCCTCGACCCAGCGCTGGTACTGACCAATATTGCGGGAGCCGAACAGGGTCTGGGCACTTATCTTGCGCAGGAGATTCATCTGCTCGGCGACCCGATCGAAGGCCTCATCGCAACAGACTTCGTCGTCAATCGCGAACCGGAATCGGCAACCGCAAAGCGCGCGCAACCGGGCTTTGTCAAGGCGGCGCTCACGCCAAGGCCATATATCGTGGCGGAAAAATGCGTGCGCTGCGGCATCTGTGTTCAAATGTGCCCCGTTACCCCAAAGGTGGTCAACTGGCACGACGGCAACAAGCAAAACCCGCCGAGCTATCAGTATGACCGCTGCATCCGCTGCTATTGCTGTCAGGAGGTTTGCCCGGAGAGCGCAATTTTTGTGAAGGTTCCGTTCTTACGCAGAGTTTTAGATCGTAAATAACGCATAATCCGAATCACACGCTTCAAACTATGAAGTTTACAAAGAGGATGCCGGTGGCATCCTCTTTGTTATGAAATCGTATTCCATTTTGTTTGCGCGTTTACTCGCAGAGCGAAACCGTGCCGCCGGGCAAAAAGTTCAGGTCGCTCGAACCTGCGATGATCTTTACATTGGAACCCGTAATGATGATGTTTTTCGCGACCACGCGACCATAGATCGTGATGTTCTTTGCATAGATTCCAATCGTCCCGTTCGGGGCGTATAGCGTACCGTAGATCGTCAGCCCATCGGTGGCAATGTTGATATCGCCATTGACCGAGTAGATGCATACGGCGGAGGAGCTTGTGCTTTTTAGCGCATTTCCGCTGAGCTTGATGCTTTTTTCCGCACAGATCGATCCCTGCCCCGTAAATTCACAGGCTGAAATCTCAATGCCACCGCTGGAGTAAATCGAAGAGTCTACGTTCAGGCTGTTACCTGACAGCACTTTATTTTCCCATGAATTGATCATATAGGCCGTTCCAGCCGCTGTCGCTTCGTTCTTGATATCCTGCGAGAAATTTGGCATAGTAATCACGCTGGCAGGGCTTTGCAGCCGGTTTGGAACGTTGATATTGCTGGCGTTTCCGTTGATTTGAATCGCAGAGGCTTGGCACGTTCCACCAACGGTCAGGTAAGTAACACCGGAACTCATGCTGGATACGGACTCCAGATTGCCGGATATTTTCTGCAGATTGCCGTTCATCTGGAGCGTATAGTTAGAGTGTACGCTACCGGTTACTTCAAACAAATCGGTATAAAGCCCCATCTGCGAATTCACGCCGCCGGAGAACAGCGCGTAACCAAACGCACCGGATGCATTGCTCTTTTCCGCCACCGCCCGCGCGGAGACCACTTTGCTGTTCAGGCCAATGACGCGCGCGAACGTATATTGCACCGTTTTTTTGCACACGACTTCAACCTTGTTCGCATTGCCGTTGTAGGGCGTCGTCGCCGCTGTATCCGACGCAGCCACCCCGTTGAGCGCGGCATATTGGCTCGCCGCATTCTTTGCGCTTGTCGCATCCGGCAGGCTCTTTGCGGCTGCCAGCGCGGCAGCGTCGGCTGCGTTTTGCAGTTGCCCCTGGGTCACCGCAACCTGGCCGACGTCAACGACCAACGCCGCGGTCGCGCACAGCAGCGTGATCGAAATCACAACCAGAAAAACGGACTGCCCGCATTCCCTTTTTAACCATTTTTGAAGTCGGATCATTTGGATTCCTCCGGAGCGTTGTATACGACTCGTCCTCTGTCTTTGTATTCATCAGTTGATTCGTTCCATGTCATTTTCGTTTTGGTTACATTGAATGCCGTAAAATAGTATGGAATATACTAGTGATAGTATAGTGAGTCGGTGGAAATTGTCAAGGAACGAAAGCGGAATACCGTTCTGTTTCGATCTAATTGGGCACTTCATCAACCAACTTCGTTCTTGTGTTGCTTTTTCAAGCGCAAAAAGAGAGGGTGCTTTTCGCATCCTCTCTCGCTGTATCCCTGTGATTCTGAAGAAAATCTCCCTGTTTTTCGCTCGTTTCATCGGTTA
>JAQVML010000321.1 GCA_028703645.1 Eubacteriales bacterium | reverse complement strand
CTCTCAAACTTGACGTTGGGGATGAAATCGTCTCCTGCGTGTTGCAGGCCGCGCGGGACTACCATATCCCGTCCGGAACGGTCAGCGGCCTCGGCGCGGTGCGCAGCGCACAGATCGGTCTGTTTGATACAAATGATCGGGTGTATCACAAAACCACCCTGACACAACCGCTGGAAATCGTTTCCCTCACCGGAAATCTCTCGACGAAAGATGGCGAGCCGTATGCGCACCTGCATATCGTGCTCGGGGATATTCGCGGCAATGCCTTCGGCGGGCATTTGAACCAAGCCGTCATCAGCGCGACCGCGGAAATCTTTATCCAGATTTTTCCAGATACCATTGAGCGCGTGTTTTCGGAAGACATCGGCCTGAATCTGATGGATTTTTGATTGATTCCCCGTTAAAACACGACCATCTTTAAAAGACACCGTCTCTCAATGCCAAAGCATCCCCCAGCTGATTTCGCTAAGGGATGCTTTTTTGATGTCTGTAAATCAGTTCATAAACAGCGTGATGTCGTCATCCACGTTGCCGATGCCCGCGATGCCAAAGTTATCGACCAGCACCTTTGCCACGTTTGGCGAGAGAAATCCCGGCAGTGTCGGGCCCAGATGGATGTTTTTCACGCCCAACGAGAGCAGCGCCAGCAGCACGATAACCGCCTTCTGCTCATACCAAGCGATGTTAAACACAAGCGGCAGTTCGTTGACCGAAGTGAGCGCAAACGCCTCCGCGAGCTTTTGCGCAATGACGACCAGCGAGTAGCTGTCGTTGCACTGGCCCGCATCCAGCACGCGCGGAATGCCGCCGATATCGCCCAGATTGAGCTTGTTGTAGCGATACTTTGCGCAGCCTGCGGTGAGAATTACGGTGTTATCCGGCAGCTTTTCGGCAAACTCGGTGTAATAATCGCGGCTCTTCATGCGCCCGTCGCAACCCGCCATGACGAAAAACTTCTGAATGGCTCCGCTCTTGACCGCGTCAATGACCTTGTCCGCCAGCGCCAGCACCTGCGCATGCGCAAAGCCGTTGACGATTTCGCCGCGCTCAATCTCTTCCGGCGCGGGCAGTGTCTTTGCCTGGGCTATGATCGCGGAAAAGTCCTTTTTACCGTTGCCGTCAGGCTTGATGTGCTTGCAGCCGGGGAATCCCGCCGCGCCCGTGGTGAAGATGCGCGCGCGAAGCTCCTCGCTCTTGGGCGGCACGATGCAGTTGGTGGTAAAGAGGATCGGGCCGTGGAACGACTCAAACTCGGTCAACTGTTTCCACCAGGCGTTGCCATAGTTGCCGACGAAGTTGTCATATTTCTTAAACGCGGGGTATGCGTGCGCGGGCAGCATCTCGCCGTGGGTGTATACGTCCACGCCTGTGCCGCGCGTCTGCTCCAACAGTTGCTCAAGATCGACCAGATCGTGTCCTGAGACGAGAATTGCTGGGTTGTTCCGCACGCCGATGTTGACCTTCGTGATCTCCGGCGTACCATAGCGCGCGGTGTTCGCCGCGTCTAGCAGCGCCATTGTCTTCACGCCATAGGAACCCGTCTTGAGCACGAGCGCCGTGAGCGCGTCCGCAGAGAGCGAATCATCCAGCGTCGCCGCCAGCGCCTCGTAGACAAACGCGGAGATTTCGTCGTCCGTCTTTCCGAGGTTTCGCGCATGCTCGGCATAGGCCGCGAGTCCCTTGAGGCCGTAGATGACGAGTTCGCGCAGCGAGCGCACATCCTCGTTTTCGGTCGAGAGCACGCCGACCTGCTCCGCTTTTTCGAGCATCTGCGTCGTGCCGGAGACGGTGAAGTTCGCGGCATCGTGATCCTCAATCTTGCAAGGGCGGAGGCTGTCTCTGAGCGCGAGCATCTTGATGATCTGGCGCTCAATGGCGTCGCCGTCGAAATTTGCGTTGGTGATGGTCATAAACAGGCTCGTGAGCATCTCGCCGTTAAGCGCGTCGAGTTTCTGAACGTCCAGCTTGTCGTTGACCACGATCGTTGAGATTCCTTTGAGCACATAGAGCAGCAAATCCATGCGCTTTGCGACATCTTCCGTCTTTCCGCAGACGCCGCGCACCGTGCACCCTCTGTTGCCCGCGGTTTCCTGACACTGATAGCAAAACATACCCATACGAAAAAGCCTCCATTCTCCTGCGCTTTGGCGCAGTGTTTGTCTGTTTTTGTTCAGGGTTAGTATAGCGTTGTTTTCGGATCTATTCTGTTTGTTTTGCAACGGTTCTGTCGAATTCCTGATTTGTTATCCCGACGTGCGGCTGATGGGTTACTCGCGTTTTGTTTTCTTCATTATACCACAATGATTTGTGAACCGTATATGCAAAAAGCAGCCGCTCTCATCAAGCGGCTGCTCCTGTTTTCCATCTTCTCCCGCAAACGCGAGGGATGTGTTGGATGAATTACGGTTGTACCTCAAAGTCCCACTCAACCAGATTGGCACGGATCTCCGCAAGCGGTTGATAGTCCGTAATCGGGTTGCCGGAGAGGGCCAAGCGGGTTAGGTTCGTTAACCCGACAAGGGGGGTCACATCCGTAATCTGATTTCCCTCCAGATCGAGGTAGCCCAAGTTTGTCAGCCCCTTGAGCGGCGAGAGATCCGTGATCTTGTTGTTGCGCAGGGTCAGGGCTTGCAGGTTGGTCAACCCCGCAAGCGGCGTTAGGTCGAGTGCTTGTTCGCCGTTGAATACCGTCAGGCTGATCAGGTTCTTTAGGTTTGCGACCGCGGAGAGATCGTCAATCACCAAACCGCCCATCTGGAGAGATGTCAGTTTGGTCAACCCCGCCAGTGGAGAAATATCCACCGGAGCGGTCGGATCATCCGCGTTTTGCACCGCGTAGCCAAGGCCGAGATAATCGAGGTTTGTGAAATATTTGAGCGCGGTGAGATTGTGGATATACGGTTGGTTTTTTTCCACACCCATCTGGGAAAGCTCCAGCTCGGTGACGGCTAGCGCATCCGCAACCGTGATGTCGCCTTCGGGTTTATTCATCGCCGCGCGGACATATGTTTCCAGCGCATCGTCGTCAAACACGATCACTTCATCGCTCGACATCGGCGCCGGTGTG
>JAQVML010000320.1 GCA_028703645.1 Eubacteriales bacterium | reverse complement strand
AACCGCTTGCCATGTGCGCAAATCGATTCCGATTCTGGAGCGCTTGCGCAAGGAACTCGACCTAACGGAGACGAAAAAGACCACGCCGGATCGCGGATTTACGGTGGAGACCGTCTCCTGCCTCGGTGCGTGCGGCCTTGCGCCCGTGATCACGGTTAACGATAAGGTGTATCCCGCCATGACGCCGGACAAAGCGAGCAAATTGATCGTGTCGCTTCGCGCGCAGCTTGCCGTGGAAAGCGAGGACGCGAGCGTATGAACAAACTCAATAGCAGAAGGGAACTCGTGGCGCTGCGGAAGGAATGCGCGGCTTCGCTCAAGCTCGAAACCCGTCGCATCCTCGTTTGCGCGGGCACGGGCTGTGTTTCCAGCGGATCGATGCAGATTTTCGATCGGCTCAAAGCGCTGCTGGAAGAAAAGAACATCCCCGTTTCGGTGGAGCTTGCGCACGAGCCGCACGGCGAAAGCGTTGGCTTGAAGGAATGCGGCTGCCACGGGTTTTGCGAGATGGGGCCGTTGGTTCGCATCGAGCCGCAAGGCTGGCTTTATACGAAGACCGCGCTGACCGACTGCGAGGAGATCATCGAACGCACGATATTGCGCGGTGAGCGCATCGAGCGGCTCTCGTTTCAAAAGGACGGAACGGCGTATCCCAAGCAGGACGAGATTCCGTTTTATCAGAAGCAGACGCGGCTTGTGCTGGAGCATTGCGGTCAGATCGACGCGACCAGCATCCGCGAGTATCTCGGCTTTGGCGGATATGCGGCGTTTGAGACCGCACTGTTTGACCGCACGCCGGACGACATCATCGACGAAATCACAAAATCCAACCTGCGCGGGCGCGGCGGCGGCGGATTTCCCGCCGGACGAAAGTGGTCGCAGGTGCGCCGCCAAAAAGAGCCGGTGAAATACATCGTCTGCAACGGCGACGAGGGCGACCCCGGCGCGTTTATGGATCGAAGCGTCATGGAAGGCGACCCGCACCGTATGCTCGAGGGCATGATGATCGCGGGGCTGGCCTGCGGCGCCAGCGAAGGCTATATCTACGTCCGCGCGGAGTACCCGCTCGCGGTGAAGCGGCTTCGCCGCGCAATTGCGCAGGCGGAGGAGATCGGGTTTCTCGGCGAACACATCCTCGGCACGGACTTTTCCTTTGCGCTGCACATTGCGCGCGGCGCGGGTGCGTTTGTTTGCGGCGAGGGCAGCGCACTGACCGCCTCCATCGAGGGCAAGCGCGGCATGCCCCGCGTGAAACCCCCGCGCACGGTGGAACACGGCCTGTTTGACAAGCCCACCGTGCTCAACAACGTGGAAACATTCGCCAATGTGCCGCTGATCATCAACCGCGGCGCGGATTGGTACAAGAGCATCGGCCCGGAGAACAGCCCCGGCACGAAGGCGTTTGCGCTGACGGGCAACATCGTCAACACGGGATTGATCGAGGTGCCGATGGGCACGACGCTCCGCGAGGTGATCTTCGACATCGGCGGCGGCGTGCGGGACGGAAAAGCGTTCAAGGCCGTGCAGATCGGCGGACCATCCGGCGGTTGCCTGACCACGGAAGACCTCGATTTGCCGCTGGACTTTGACTCGCTGAAAAAAGCGGGCGCGATGATCGGCTCCGGCGGACTCGTCGTGATGGACGAGGACACCTGCATGGTGGAAGTAGCCCGCTTCTTCATGCACTTCACCCAGAACGAATCCTGCGGAAAATGCGTGCCCTGCCGCGAAGGAACCAAGCGCATGCTCGCGATCTTGGAGCGCATCGTCGAGGGCAAAGGCGCGGAAGGCGATATTGAGCTGCTGCTGGAGCTAGCGGACACCATCACGGCGACTGCTCTTTGCGGCCTCGGCAAGAGCGCGGCTTCGCCCGTCGTGAGCACGATCCGAAGCTTTCGGAGTGAATACGAGGCGCACATTCGGGAAAAGCGCTGTCCCGCGGGCGGCTGCCAAAAGCTCAAGCGCATCTGGATCGATCCCGCGCTCTGCAAAGGCTGCTCCAAGTGCGCAAAATCCTGTCCCGTGAATGCGATTTCGGGAGAGATCAAACAGCCGTTCTCCATCGATTTAAGCAAGTGCATTCGGTGTGAGTCGTGCATATCAACCTGCGCATTTCGCGCGATTCGGGAGGACTGACGCATGGAACAACGCGAATTTATGACGGTGGACGGCATCCCGGTGGAGATCAACGGCGAAAAGAACCTGCTGGAACTCATCCGAAAAGCGGGCATCAAGCTGCCGACGTTTTGTTATCACTCGGAGCTTTCGGTCTACGGCGCTTGCCGCATGTGCATGGTCGAGACCGAGCGCGGCGGACTGGAAGCTGCCTGCTCCACGCCGCCGAAAGCCGGCATGGTGATTCAAACCAACACCGAGCGGTTGCGTCGCTACCGTAAGAATATATTAGAGCTGCTGCTCGCCAACCACTGCCGGGACTGCACTACCTGCGGCAACAACGGTAAATGCAAGCTCCAAGACCTCGCGATGCGCTTCAACATCGAGGGTGTGCGCTTTCCCAACACCGCGCCGCAGAAGCAGAGGGACGAATCCTCGCTCTGCATCGCGCGGGACGCAAGCAAATGCATCCTCTGCGGCGACTGTGTGCGGATGTGTAATGAGGTGCAGTCCGTCGGCGCGATCGATTTTGCGCATCGCGGCTCCAAGATGGAGATCAGCACCGCGTTCGGCATGCCGATTGCCGATTCTCCTTGCGTGGGATGCGGCCAGTGCGCCGCCGTTTGCCCCACGGGCGCCATCGTCGTGCGCGACAACGCAAACCGCGTCTGGCGCGCGCTGGACGACCGCAATGTAAAGGTCACGGCACAGATTGCGCCCGCGGTGCGCGTGGCGCTCGGCCGCGAGATGGGCCTGCGCGAAGGCGAAAACAGCATGGGCAAGATCGTTGCGGCGCTGCATCGCATGGGCTTTGACGAGGTATACGATACCTCCACCGGCGCGGATCTGACCGTGCTGGAGGAGAGCGAAGAGCTGCTCTCGCATCTGGAAAGCGGAAGTGAGCTACCGCTGTTTACCTCCTGCTGTCCCGCGTGGGTGCAGTTTTGCGAAAAGTCGCATCCCGAGCTCTTGCCACATGTC
>JAQVML010000319.1 GCA_028703645.1 Eubacteriales bacterium | reverse complement strand
CTTCGATCGTAATCAGCGGTTCGCGCGGCGCTTTCTTTGGTTGCCAGGCCAAGATTCGCTTTGCCGCAGGGTGCTCAACCAGATAGGTTGCCGCAATCGCCAGCGCAAACGCGGCGATGAAGATCAACGCGGTATACGTCCACTGCCAGCGGGCATCCCCCGTCATGTTCGGCGGGTTCTCACCCGTCCAGTACGGAATTCTCCATTCCTTGAGCTTCACGGCGATCCACTGGTGCCAAAGATAGATGTTGTAGGAGATCACGGACAGAAACTGCATCAGCCGATTGGAAAACAGCCAGCGGACGCCGGAGAACGTCAGTGCCGCGGAGAGCGTAATCCCCGCGAACACGAGCGAGAGGCGATAGCGGTTCTGCGCCTGCCATATTTGAACGGGTTTCACGTCCGGCGCTGTTTTCATCATCTGCACGAGCAGAATGGCGCACGCAATCAGCGCGACGAGAGACAGCGCGGAGAGCTGCGGACTTCTGCGCAGATGCTTGCCCGCCAGCGTAAAGAGATAGGCAAACGCCATTCCGTTGGCAAACACGCCAAAGAACGCGGGCAGTTGATTGACCGTCAGCCGGATGCTGTTTGCGTCCCGCAGCGCAAATCCCCAGAGATAAGCGAGCGACAGCGCCAGCATGCCGAGATACGTCCACCCCGGCTTTTTGACAAACGCGCGCGCAAGCCACGGAAAAAACAGATAGAATTGCATCTCGATGGCGGCCGTCCAGAGCACGCCGTTGATCTTGGTGCCAATCAGCGCCTCCGGAACAAACGTCTGCGTAAACGTCAGCGTCGGAATCAGGTCCCTCAGCGCTTCGGCAACCGACCGGTATGCGCCGGAAGGAACGGACACCGCAAAGAAGATCAGCAGCACGCAAACGGCATAGCTCGGCACGATGCGCGCGATGCGCTTTTGGTAAAAAAGCTTCACGTCCGGCAGCGCGGTCTGCTCCAGCGCCGCGCGCGCATACGGCAAGAAGAGGCAAAACGCGGAGAGGAACAGCAGCCAATCGACAAAGAGAAACCCCGCGCGCGGCAGAAACAGCAGGTTGATCGTCGTCGGCAGCCCGAGGCGCGCGAGAAACGGCACGTCGATATACGGCATAATCCAGTTCTGCTGCCAGAAATGAAACCAAAGCACGCCGAAGACCGCCAGCGCGCGCACGCCGTCGAGTACGTCGATGTGCTTGGTGTCGATGTGTGTCTTGTTCGCCATGTTGATTTGGCGAATATTTGCATTGCTCGTTTTTTCCATGCGCATAGTTTACCATAACAACGAATCGCAAAAAAGATGGTAAACGCGATTTTCACAGGCTTGTTCCAAAGGACGGAACACTCGATTGCGTAAATTAATCATTGATTCAGCAGCGAAAATTGGCTCATGCTCTTCTTTCCGGCATGGCGGTGTATTATAATAGGTAAAGTGTGTTTTGTGCGCGATTCACTTCGCACACGGCATCAATTGACTGGAGGTTTGTCAGCATGAGCGTCACTGTATCTGAATTCGGGCGTTTGCCTTCCGGCGAAGCGGTTCTTCGCTATACCATCACCAACAAGCACGGTGCATCCGCCAGCCTGCTCAACTATGGCGCAACCTGGCAGAGCATGTTTGTGCCAAACCGCAAGGGTGAGTTGGTCGACGTGATCCTCGGCTACGACACCATTGAGGATTATCAAAAGAACTTTATGTTCCTCGGCGCAACCATCGGCCGCGTGGCAAACCGCATCAAGGACGCGCATTTTTCGCTGAACGGCGTGGAATACAAGCTCGCCGCGAACATGGGCAACCACTGTCTGCACGGCGGCGTTGTCGGCTATGATAAAAAGATTTGGCAGGCGCAGATCGACGGGGACTCCGTCTTCTTCTCGCTGACCAGTCCCGATGGCGACGAAGGTTTCCCCGGAGCGCTCTCCGTCGTGGTCATCTATACGCTGGACGAGGAGAACGCGCTCTCGATTCAATACCTGATCAACAGCGATCAGGACACGATTCAAAACATGACCAACCATGCCTACTTTAATTTGGCAGGGCAAAACAACGGCACCGTGCTCGGGCAGATGCTCCAGATCGACGCGGACAAGTTCACGCGCATCGACAAGGACGTTGTCCCGACGGGCGAAATCGTGCCCGTGTTCGGAACCCCGCTGGATTTCACGAAGCCGAAAGCCATCGGGCGCGAGATTGACGCAAAGGTGGAGAATATCGACGCTGCGGGCGGCTATGACCACAACTTTGTGCTCAACCGCAAAACCAGCGGTGTGGAGCGCGTCGCGACGGTGGTCGACCCCGCGGGCGGCGTCGCGATGGACGTGTATACCGATCAGCCGGGCGTGCAGTTCTTTACCGCGCCGGACTTTTCGTATATGACCGGCAAGAGCGGCAAGCCCTACGGCCCGCGTCCCGCGTTCTGCCTGGAAACGCAACACTTTGCGGACGCGATGAACAACCCGCATTTCCCAAGCATCGTGCTTCAGGCGGGCGAGGTTTTCTCCTCGGAAACGATCTACCGCTTCCGGGTAGAGAAATAAGGATTGTATCAAAAAATCCGCCTTCGGGCGGATTTTTTTGATTTGTAATTAATCAAACAATCTGGAACAGATAAAACTTCAGATAGTCCGTCTCCGGCACGTGCATCAGCGTCGGATGATCCGGCGCCTGCCTGCGGGCCTCAATGAGCTTGAGCGCAACGCCCGCGTCCCGCGCGGCGGAGAGCAGCATCTTCTCAAACAGCTCGCTCGGCATAAAGTGCGAACACGAGCAGGTCGCGAGATATCCACCCCGCGGCAGCAGCTTCATCGCGTTGTAGTTGATGGTTTTATACCCGCGCTCCGCGCCCGCGATAGTTTTGCGGCTCTTGGTAAACGCCGGCGGATCGAGGATGATCATGTCATACGACGCATGCTGCTCCATCATCTGCGGCAGCAGGTCAAACACATCCGCACAGACGAAATCCATCTTGTCAGCGAGTCCGTTTTTCTCCGCGTTTTCACGCGCGAGTTCTACCGCCGCAGCGGAGACGTCCACGGCGGTGACGTGCGCCGCCCCCGCCTTCACCGCGTTGAGCGCGAATGAGCCCGTGTGCGTAAAGC
>JAQVML010000318.1 GCA_028703645.1 Eubacteriales bacterium | reverse complement strand
CGGCTTTATGGCGTGCAAAAAGGAAATGGTGCGAAAGCTGCCGGGCAGAATCGTGGGCCAAACCACGGATGCGGCAGGCAGGCGCTGTTTTGTTCTAACGCTTCAGGCGAGAGAGCAGCATATTCGCAGAGAAAAAGCCTCTAGCAACATCTGTTCCAACCAGGCGCTCTGCGCGCTGACCGCCGCGGCCTATTGCGCCGCGATGGGGCCTACGGGGTTATCGGAAGTTGCGCGCGCGTGCTATGACAACGCGCACTATCTCGCGGGCGAACTTAGCAAGATCAAGGGATTTGCGCTGGTCAACCCGGACGCGCCTTTCTTCCATGAATTCTTGACCCATGCGCCCGCAAATACGGAGCAGGTTCTCAAGACGCTGGAAGACGCGGGCATCCTCGGCGGGCTTCCCGTCGAGGGCGGCATCCTCTGGTGTGCGACGGAGCGCAACACCAAAGCCCAGATGGACAAGCTCATTGAGACGGTAAAGGCGGTGATCGCATGAAACTATCGTTTGAACGAAGCGTTGTCGGTCGTCGCGGCGTCGTGATCCCTAAACCCACCGTGCCGCCTGCGAAGATTGACGCGGCTCTGCTGCGTAAAACGCCGTTGCATCTGCCGGAATTGAGCGAAACCGACGTGAGCCGCCATTATTCCGAGCTGGAACAACAGGTTTACGGCGTCAACGACGGGTTTTACCCGCTGGGCAGCTGCACCATGAAATACAACCCCGCGGTCAACGAACAGGCGGCCTCGCTGGAAGGCTTTTGCGGGATTCATCCGCTTCAGCCCGCGCACACCGCGCAGGGCGCGATCGAAGTGCTTGTCCGCGCGAAAGAACTGCTCTGCCAGCTCGTGGGCATGGAGGAGATGACCTTCCAACCGGCTGCGGGCGCACACGGCGAATTTTTAGGGATTCTGCTCATCAAGCGCTATCATGAGTCCCGCAAGGACTGCGCGCGTAAGAAGATCATCGTGCCGGATTCCGCACACGGAACCAACCCCGCGACTGCGAGCATGGCGGGCTTCACGGTGGTCAATATCCCCTCCGCGCCGGATGGAACGGTGGACTTAGCCGCCCTTCGCGCGGCGGTTGGCCCCGATACGGCGGGATTGATGCTGACCAACCCCAACACGCTCGGCATCTTCGACAAAAACATTCTGGAGATTACGGATATCGTGCATGGCGCGGGCGGGCTTTGCTACTATGACGGCGCGAACATGAACGCCATCATGGGTGCTGCGCGTCCCGGCGACATGGGCTTTGACGTGGTGCATTTAAACCTCCACAAAACGTTCTCCACCCCGCATGGCGGCGGCGGCCCCGGCGCGGGCGCAGTCGGCTGCAAGGAGTGCCTGATCCCGTTTTTACCGAACAAGCTGCCGGTGAGAAACGCGGACGGGACGTTCGCCTTTACGGATTCCGAGTACAGCGTCGGCAGAATGAAGTCGTTTTACGGCAACTTCCTCGTCGTGCTCCGCGCGCTTTGCTATATCACCATGCTTGGCGGCGACGGACTGAAACAGGCGAGCGAAAACGCCGTGCTCAACGCAAACTATATGCGCGTGTTGCTCAAGGACGAGCTGCCCGCCGCGAACGAGGGCTTCTGCATGCACGAGTTCGTGGTTTCGCTGGAGCATCTCAAAAAAGAGACGGGAGTGAGCGCGATGGACGTCGCCAAGACGCTGATCGACGCGGGCATGCATCCGCCGACGATGTATTTCCCCTTGATCGTACACGAGGCGCTGATGTTTGAGCCGACGGAGACGGAGGGCAAGGAGACGCTGGATCTGGCGGTGGACGCGCTGAAGCACATTCTCGCACGTGCAAAGACCGAGCCGGAACAACTGCACCTTTCTCCCGTGACCACACCCATCGGGCGGCCGGATGAGGTAGGCGCTGCGCGCAACCCCGTTTTGCGATATGACTTTACGGAGGCAGTAAGATGAGCGAATTAAAACGAACACTATTCTATGACCGCCACGTGGCGGCGGGTGCGACCATGGTCGATTTCGGCGGCTGGGAAATGCCGATTCAGTACCCCGACGGCATCGTGACCGAGCACCTTGCAACCCGAAGCGGCTGCGGAATCTTCGACGTGAGCCACATGGGCCGATTTCGCATTACGGGCAACGACGCAAAGGCGTTTTTGCAGCATGTTTTGACCAGCAACGTCTCCGCGCTGGACGTAAACCAGGCGCAGTACGCGATCATCCCGAACGAAAACGGCGGTGCCATCGACGACGCATATCTCTACCGCTTCGTCGAGGACGCGTACATCCTCGTGGTCAACGCCGCCAACGCGGAGAAGGACTGGGCGCATCTGTCGCGCGAGATCAAAGCCTTTGACGCGCAGATGGAGAACAAGTCCGAAGCGGTGGCGCTGCTTTCCGTACAGGGCCCGAAATCCAAGCAGATCCTCAGCGACATGGCGGGCGGCGGTTTCCTCACGGAGCCTGTGAAAAACGCGCTCGGCACCATCACCCTCTGCGGCAAAACCGTGCACATCGCAAAGACCGGCTATACGGGCGAACCCGTGGGCTACGAAATCTTCGCCCTGCGCGAGGACGGCCTCTTCATTTGGGACGAGCTCGTGAAGCGCGGCGCAAAGCCCATCGGCCTCGGTGCGCGCGATACGCTGCGCATGGAGGCGGGGTTACCGCTCTACGGGCACGAGCTGGGCCTCGACAAGGACGGAAACGAGATTCCGATCTTTGCCATCTCGCTCGCGCGTTTTGCCGTGAGCTTTGCGGAGGAGAAACGGGGTATGATCGGGCGCGCGCCGCTGGAGCGGCAGTTCGCCGCGAGCAGCCGCATTCTCAACCGCGACTTCTCCGATCTTCGCAAACTACCACGCAGGGTGAGGCCCATCGCGCTGACCGGGCGCGGCGTGCTCCGCGCGGGATTCCCCGTCTATAAGGACGGCAAAGAGATCGGCTACGTGACGAGCGGCACCATGATTCCGCGCTACGTGGTCGAAAATCAGGGAAGCCTACTCGAAACCTTCACCGATCAGAAGGCGATGCGCTCGATTGGACTCGCGTTGCTGGATTCGGACGTGCTGACCGACGATAGCGTCGAGGTTGATATCCGTGGCAACAAGATCAG
>JAQVML010000317.1 GCA_028703645.1 Eubacteriales bacterium | reverse complement strand
CAGCGAGGAGGAAGAAAAGGGCCTCAACGTGGTAGAGTTTTCGGATATCTCTTCCTGGCTGGAACACCTCAAGGAAGAACACTACGAGCAGCTCACGCAGGATCTCTACAGCACCATTCAAAAACAAAATATCGATCTACAGCGTCAGAGTGATCTTTTGGTTGCCACGCAAGAGCGGGAGCGGCAAAAGCTCGCGCGGGATTTGCACGACGGCGTCGGGCAGTCTTTGGTTGCGCTGAAGATCAATCTCGGGTTGCTTCCGCTTCAAACGACGGACGACGCGCTGAAAAAACACGCGGGCAAGACGATTAAGATGGTGGACGAAGCGATTGCGGAAATTCGCAATGTAATCGGCAATCTCGAACCCACCGCGCTGAAGAAAGACGGCCTTTCCGCAAGCATTCAGGGCCTCTGCGGCAAGCTGGAAAAGATCAGCAACATTCGATTTCACTGCACGATTACCGACCGCATGCCCAAATGGAACGAGACCGAGGAACTGAATAACTATCGCATCGTACAGGAGTGCCTGACAAATATCATCAAACATTCCGGCGCGACGCAAGTGGATATCAACATGCTTACGCTGGACAGCAGCCGCTTTTTGATCAGCGTGATCGACAACGGCAGAGGCTTTCAGCTGCAAACCGTGGATTCAGGCTTCGGGTTGACTTCTATTCGGGAGCGCAGCGCCATTCTCAACGCAAAAATCGTGATCGACAGCGTGGAGAGAAGTGGTACAAGAGTCATTTTGGAGGTGCCTTATGAACAAGATTAACGTGTTTCTGGCGGATGATCACAAGATTTTGCGCGAATCGCTGGTGATTCTGCTCTCGCAAAAAGAGAATATCGAGGTGGTCGGCGCCGCGGGCGACGGACTGGAGGCGTATCGAAAAATATTGGAACTCAAGCCCGACATCGCCGTGCTCGATATCTCCATTCCGCACCTCAACGGCCTCGATCTCGCGGAAAAACTCAAAGCGGAGATGCCGGAGGTGAAGGTCGTCATCCTCACGATGCACAAATCCGGAGAGTTCGTCAGTAAAGCGCTTTGCGCGGGCGTGCGCGGTTATGTGCTCAAGGACAACGCGCTGGAGGAACTGATTGAATGCATTGAACTCGTGAACGAGCGAAAGATCTATCTATCGCAGGATATCACGGGCATTGTCGTAGACGGCTTCGTCAACAAAAACCGCGAAAACGCCGATCCTGCGGAAAATACCGTCTCGACGCGCGAAAAGGAGATTTTGCAACTGCTCGCGGAAGGAAAATCGAACAAGGATATCTCCGATCTGCTCAACCTGAGCATCAAGACCGTTGAGACGCACCGTGCCAACATCATGCGGAAACTGGGATTTCATAATATTACAGACCTTGTACTATATGCGGTTCGAAATCACCTCATCGAACTGTAGGGTACAGAGATACCCCGACAAGGTTACAGGATTTCATCGCGAAAATTCAGAGTTCGCCGGATATGGCGGCTCTCGCTAACCCGATACAATGTCTCTATACGTTCAATATGGAGGCATTTCTTTTTTATGATCAATTATGCGGATACAGCGTTTGTTTTAATCTGCGCAGCGATGGTGTGTTTTATGACGCCGGGCCTCGCTTTTTTCTATGGCGGGTTGGTGCGCAGGAAAAACATGCTCACCATCATGATGCAGAGCTTTATCGCGATGGGCGTCGTCGCGATCATCTGGTTCATCTGCGGTTTCAGTCTGGCGTTTGGAACGGATGTGAAGGGCGTGATCGGCAACCTGCAATATGCGTTTCTCAACGGCGTCGGCATGGAGCCGAACGCAGTTTACGCGGGTACCATTCCGTTTGCGGCATTCTTTCTGTTCCAACTCATGTTTGCCATCATTACGCCCGCTTTGATTACGGGCGCGTTTGCAGACCGCATGCCGTTTAAAAGCTATCTGATTTTTCTTTCGCTTTGGTCGCTACTTGTCTATGTGCCGAGTGCGCACTGGGTCTGGGGCGGCGGGTTTTTGCAGCAATTGGGCGTTGCGGACTTTGCGGGCGGCATCGCAATTCATACCAGCGCGGGCGTTGCGGCTCTGATCACGGCTCTTGTGCTGGGGAAACGAACCATGCAAAAGGGCGAGGAAGCAAAGCCGGGCAATCTAACGCTCTTTGCGATTGGAACCGCGATTCTCTGGTTTGGCTGGTTTGGCTTTAACGGCGGCAGCGCGCTGGCCGCAAACGGCAAAGCCGCGATTGCGTTTGTCAACACCGCGCTTGCGGGTGGCGTTACCATGGTGACATGGCTTGCCATCAGTTGGAAACACACGAAGCATCCGAGCTTGACCGAAGCGCTCACGGGTGCGGTTGCCGGGTTTGTCGCAATCACGCCTGCCGCGGGATATGTCGCCCCGTGGGCCGCGGTTCTCATCGGGTTTGCGGCAGCGTTCGTCTGCTACGGCGCCGTGCAGTTTCGGCGCAAAAAGGGCCTGGACGACGCGCTGGATGTGGTCGGCGTTCACGGAATCGGCGGCATCTTCGGCTCGCTGCTCGTCGGCGTCTTTGCGCAGCAGGCGATTGGTGGCTTGGATGGCTTGATTGCGGGAAACGCGCACCAACTGCTCGTTCAGCTGATCGGGGTCGCCGCCGTTGCCACCTATTCGGCAGTTATCACATTTGTGCTGCTCAAAGGAATCAATCTGTTTTCGCGCATTCGCGCCTCCGAGCAATTGGAATCGGCGGGCCTGGACACCGAGTTTCAAGAAGAAGTATAATCGATATGCCTAGACTCCCGCGGCTGGGAAGATGATACGATTGAGTCTTGATGAAAGTGTGCGCGTCTACAAACAGGGAAACAATTCCCGTGTGAACCGTCAGGCTCGGTCAATTCACTACAAAAATGAAGCATAAAGCAAAAACCGCCTGTGATGTAATGTGTCAAGGAAAACGGACAAGAAGAAAGTGGAAGTGGTAAGATAATCTGGACACCAAGATAAGAGTAAATGTGGAACGGTCAAGAAAAAGTGGACACAAAGATAAGGTTTTTATGTATTCTGCGCTTCGAATTGCGTAGGACTTAACCAGCCAAGAGCGGAATGAATTCGCTTTGTGTTGTAGTAGAGTTCAATATATTGGAAT
>JAQVML010000316.1 GCA_028703645.1 Eubacteriales bacterium | reverse complement strand
TTTGTGATCTCCGGCGAATACGAAACCTTCGCGAAGATCTCCCGCGCGGAGCTCGGCGCGCAGAAGGCGCTCATGGGCGGCCTCCTCAAGCTGAAAGGCAACATGGTCAAGGCGCTGAAGCTTGCGTCGTTGAGCGATCGACTCAATAAGATCATCGCCACGATTGAAACCGAGTTTTAAGGAGGGAAAGAAAATGTTTGACAAGACAAGCCCATTTTATATCGACTTTCCCGGCCGAATCCAAGCCATTCAAGCCGAGATGGCGAAGGAAAAGATCGACCTGTATTTAGGCTCCCGCCTGCGCACGATGAGCTGGACGACGGACGCGTTCTTCCCCTGGCGCAGCTTTATCGTGATTCCTGCGGATGGGTTGCCGACCGCGTTTACTTTTGTCATCGACGCGGCGCGCGCGGCGGACGACAGCTGGCTGGACGAGGATCACGTGCTGGGCTTTGCGCCCATGGGTGGGCAGGATCAGATCACGCAGATCTCCGACCTGATCAAGGAATATTTGCCACTCGGCGGCAGAGTCGGCGTGGAAGCCGGAATGAGCAACTATCTGCCGGAAGGATACCTCACCTACTACGAATACAAGGCGTTTGAGGCGGCGCTGCCGGATTGCACGCTGATCAATGCGCATCCCATCGTCGATCGGTTGCAGATGATCAAGGACATCGGCACCATCAACCGCTTCCGCGAGGCGTCCCGCATTGTGGACGTAGGTCACGAAACCGTGCTCGCCGCGATCAAAAACGGCGGCTGGAAGGGCATGACGGAGACCGAGATCGCGGGACTTGCGGGCTACGCAATGCGCAAGGCGGGCAGCACGTTTGAGTGGTCGTTCACCGGCGGAAATGAAATCGCAGCGGGCTACCGCACCGGCCTCGCCGGCGGTGCCTGCACACCGGCCACGACGAAGAAGATCGAGGCGGGCGAGCCGCTGATGGTGGATATTCACGCGCTGTTCGGTCTCGCTTGCGGCGACCACAGCCACAACTACCTGATCGGGCCCGCGAGCGATCGCCAGCTCTGGCACGCGAAAAACTTCGTCGATATGGTCGCACTGACACTCAAGACGTATCGCGCGGGCATCTCGCCCTCGTCGCTTGCGGCGGAGATGATGGACTTTGCGGAATCGCGCGGGTTTGCGGACTTTATGGTGCCCGGCTTTGAGCACGGCATCGGCATGCTCGGCGACGAGTGGAGAATCGGCAAGCACGACGGCCCGTTCCCGTATTGGACCGACCCGGATCACGAGTATCTGGAAAACGAAGTGCTCATCTGCGCCATGCAGTATGCCTGCCCGGACGAGAACATCGGCTTCCGGTACGAAAACCCGATTCTGCTCACGAAGGATGGCTGCGAGTATATGAGCAAGTTCCCGCTCGCAATCGAAGTGATCGAGTAAAATTGAAAGAACAAATGGCAAAGGACGGGCACTCCCGTCCTTTGTCTGAAACGACCGCAAAAAGGACGAAGCGTAAACTTCGCCCTTTTCTAAATTCAATATTCAATTTTCACAACAGGTGCCCAGCCGCCATAGCGCTCGCCGGGGCTGACCGGGTTTTCATCCAGCGCGATCAATTCGGAGATGGTGACGAGCTGATACCCTTGACTGATGAGATCCGGCACGATTTTCTCAATGGCGTCAGCCGTGAAGTCGTAGATATCGTGAAAGAGAACGATCGCGCCGTCTGCCGCACAGTGGAAGGTATTTTTGTAGATCTTATCGGCGTTCTTGATGCTCCAATCGTGCGAGCTGCCCGACCAGAGAATCATCGTATATCCCATGTCCTTTGAGACATTTTCGATGTCCTTGTTGATGGAGGCATAGGGAGGCCGGAAGAGCGTCATGTGATAGTTAAAGTTGGAAACCATCGCCTCGTCCGTCTTTTCAAGGCTGTCAACCAGTGCGGACTTGGGATAATTCGTAAAGTTGCTGTGTCCCCATGTGTGGCTGCCAATTTCGCAACCGAGTGAAATTGCGCGGGCGATGACCTCGGTGCGATCGGCAATGCGCTTGCCGATGACGAAGAACGTGGCTCTCGCGTGATATTGTTCCAGCACATCCAGAATGCGGTTGGTGTTTTGGTTGCTGGGGCCGTCGTCAAACGTCAGCGCGATGATCTTTTTCTCCGGATCGATCGTGAGGAATGTCATTGCCGTCTCGATATCTCCATCCGCAGGCGGATGCTCGGCTAAAAATGCACGCCGACTCTGCGTCACCTGCCAGGCACGCAGCGCGCGTCCGGTCGGCTCCGGCGAAGGGGATGGCGTCGGCGTCATCGTTGGCGTTGGTTCGGGTGTTTCAAATGCCACAACGATTGGGGCGAGCGGAACCGCCGTGGGAGCGGGTGTCGTAACGACCGGTGCGGCTTCTGCTGCGCAGGCACTCAAGGTCGAGCCAAACAGGAGAAGAGCGGACAGCAAGGCAATACGTTTGAACAACATACCGATTCCTTTTTCAAACACCCTGTGCAATTTGGACCATTCAACCGATCAAAATGGCGGGGTATTTTTGCCATTTGTGTAGAACGCTACAACTCTATCACAACGATAAAATGTTTGTCAATGAGGCGAAAGCGGGTGCTGAAAAAAGAAATTGTTACACCGAAACACGGTTTGGCTCTATATAATATAGAATAAAAATGTTATGATAAAACAATACTCAGATAGGTAAAAAATAGACGGAATCAATGGCAATCTGGCAGCATACATCAATGGCCGGGTTGTGCATTGCCGTTGCGGAGGGTGGGCCTATGCAAGTCGCACTAAATCTTGTTTTAAATACCACTCTTTTGTTATCAATTTGCATTCTGTTCAATCTGTTTTATCAAAAATTGAATTCGCAAAACGTTTGGTTTCGCGTGATTGGCGGGGTTGCGATTGGGCTTGCGGGCATCGCGATTGTAACAATCGCCATCCGATTGCCAAACGGCGTCATTTTTGACACGAGGTCTATTCTGCTATGCGTCTCCGGTCTGTTTTACGGCGCGATACCCGCCGGCATTGCCGCGGCGATCATTGTGCTCTACCGGCTATACATCGGTGGCCCGGGCGTAGTGATGGGCGTTACGGTAGCGATCGCTTCCGCCGGAATCGGCATT
>JAQVML010000315.1 GCA_028703645.1 Eubacteriales bacterium | reverse complement strand
TGCTTTATCAAAAGATTCGCAGAAACCGGGGTAAAGGCGATGCGCTCTGCATCTGCCTGATTCCGTTTGCGGTGGGATTTGCCGCGAGCGCGATTCTCGCGGGTTCCAAGGCGGAGGCGCGCACGCCGGCGCAAGAAAGCGTAACGGTTGTTGTGTTCGAAACGTCGATTCCCACCAATACCCCTCAAGTAAGCGCAACACCGCAAGCAAGCGCCATGCCGCAAGTAAGCGCCACGCCGCAAGTCAGCTCAGATCTGGATGCACAATACTATCGCGCGCCGGGCGATCCCGCGGAAGTCATTATGACGGACGTGACAGCCGGACACTGGGAATACCGCTCGGATACCCTTGGCATTTCGATTGAGCGGGTGAGTACCCAAACAAAAGAGGGCAAGCCGCTGACCTATTTCGTCGCGGACATCCATATGCGCGACATCAGCGAATTCCGCCCCGGTTTTAGTACGGAGGGGCACACGGGCAGGGGGTCGATCCATCCCTGGCTGATTGCACGGCGGGAAAAAGCCGTTCTCTGGATTACAGGTGACAATCTGATCAACGAAGAGCGTGAGAAAAAGGGAATTCTCATTCGAGACGGAAGATTGTTCTGGTCGGGAGAGAAAGAGGATACGCTCGCGATCTATCCCGATATGTCCATGCGCATCATCAAAAAACGCACGATGAGCCCCGACGCGCTGCTGGAAGACGGCGTGGAGAACGCGTATTCCTTCGGGCCGACGCTGATCAACAACGGCGTGATCAACGAAAGAGCGAAATATCACCGCGTCCGCAGGGCGAATCCGCGCGCGGGCATCGGCTATCTCTCACCCGGACACTATATTGCAATCGTCGTCGACGGCAGACAAAAGGACTACAGCATTGGACTTCCCGTTTGGGACTTTACGGATCTATTTGTGTCCTACGGTTGCACGGTTGCTTACAATCTTGACGGCGGGCTTTCTGCGGCGATGATCTTCATGGGAGAGCAGCTCAACTCGCATGCCGGCAAGCGTATCGGCAGCAAAGAGACGCTTTCCTATCAGCGCGCGGTGCCGGATGGACTGATGTTTGGCTACAGCGCGCAGGTGCCGTCGGTGGACGATCCTATCCTCAACGACGGCAACAAGGAATGATGGAACGCGCGTGAATTTTTCGCGACACGGATAAACCCCCGCCTTTTACCGGTTGACGCGAAAACCGACCCGTGCTAAAATAGATTCCGAACAAAAAACCGAATACCGCCTTATCAAGAGTGGCAGAGGGACCGGCCCTGTGAAGCCCGGCAACCTGTTTGTGAAGAGCAAATAAGGTGCCAATTCCGGCAGCGAAAGCTGAAAGATGAGCGTTGCACCATCAAACTCGTGAAACCTCATCCGCGGATGAGGTTTTTTTGTACCAAAAACTTGGAGGACTCAATCAAATGGCAACCAGACTCTTTACATCCGAATCTGTAACGGAAGGACACCCCGATAAGGTTTGCGACTGCATCTCGGATGCGGTGCTGGACGCGATCTTTGCGCAGGATGCCAACGCGCGCGTGGCTTGCGAATGCGCGGCGAGCACAAACCTCGTGCTCGTGATGGGTGAAGTGACCACCACGGCGCATGTGGACGTAACCCAAATCGTCCGCTCCGTCGTGGACGAAATCGGCTATAACAAACCCGAATACGGCTTTGATGCAAACGCGCTGACCGTGATCACCGCGCTGAACAAGCAGTCACCTGATATTGCGCTGGGCGTCGACCACGCGTTGGAGCAAAAGGGAGGCGAGCAGGAAGCGTTGTTTTCCACTGGCGCGGGCGACCAAGGCATGATGTTTGGCTACGCTTGCGATGAAACGCCGGAGTGGATGCCACTGCCGATCTCGCTGGCGCACGCGCTGACAAGATCGCTCACAAACGCTCGTAAGAGCGGCGAGATTTCGTATCTTCGTCCGGATGGCAAGAGCCAGGTCACGGTGGAGTACGATGGATATACCCCCGTGCATATCGACACCGTGGTTGTCTCCGCGCAGCATGATGATGTGGAGATGGAGCAGCTCAGGCGCGACATTCGAGAGCGCGTGATATTGCCCGTTTTGCCGCAAAAGTTGGTTGACGCACGCACGCGCATTCTCGTCAATCCGACGGGACGGTTTGTCATCGGCGGTCCAACGGGGGATTCGGGCCTCACGGGACGCAAGATCATTGTCGATACCTACGGCGGCTATGCGCGGCATGGCGGCGGCGCATTCAGCGGCAAAGATCCGACAAAGGTGGATCGCAGCGGCGCGTATATCGCGCGCTATGCGGCAAAGCACGTCGTTGCGGCGGGCCTTGCAAAACAGTGCGAAATTCAGCTTGCATATGCCATCGGCGTGGCTTGCCCTGTTTCCGTGCGTGTGGATACCTTTGGCACCGGCGTGGTGGACGATGATAAGATTGCGCGCGCGGTGCAGAATGTGTTCGATTTCCGGCCCGCGGCAATCATCGAAACACTCGGCCTACGCAAGCCGATCTATCGCCAAACCGCCGCATATGGCCACTTTGGCAGACACGATCTAGACCTGCCCTGGGAGCGGTTGGATCGCTTGGATGCATTGAAACAGGCGATTGGTCAATAATACAAAATCAACGATAGCGATCAAGAGAGCGTATAGATATCAATAGAGGGTTGCCATTCGGCAACCCTCTATTGATATTTGCTGCTGATATCTTGCAGCGAAACTACTCGTCCGTTTTCTCATCAAGAGAGAGGGTGAAGTCATTGTCGTCATTTTTAAATGGATCGACATCTTCGAGTGAAACGGCAGGTTTCGTCTGTTCTAAAAACCGAGCGGCTTTTCTTGCCTTGCGGTCGTCATCCTTCCATTGGCGGGAAATGAGCATGATGGAGCTGATGATGGCGCAAATGGCGAGCACCAGAAACACCTGCTTGGATAGCTCGCTTGCCATGAATGCCATGACGGCGTTAAACCCGTCTACAACATAAAATACAAGCGTCATCACACCGAGAATGATGGTCAGGTGCGGCAGCGCGCGGGATAAAATGCGTTTCATACCGATTTCCCTCCTTTACTGACCGTTTGCTGCGGTTGGCTCGACGACATAGAGAATATCACTGGTGTCGCGCGGAGAAGACTCCTCCGGCTGGCTGCGCCA
>JAQVML010000007.1 GCA_028703645.1 Eubacteriales bacterium | reverse complement strand
GAGGTGATGTTGCCCATCACGTCGCCAAGGTAGTCTTCCGGCACAAGCACTTCCACCTTCATCATCGGCTCGAGCAGCGCGCATTGCGCTTTCTCCAGCGCTTCCTTGATCGCGAGAGAACCCGCGATGGTAAACGCCATTTCGGAGGAATCGACATCGTGATAGGAACCGTCCAGCAGCGTTGCCTGCACGTCGACCACTTCGTAGCCGCCGAGCTTGCCGCTCTTGAGCGCTTCGCGCATGCCCTTGTCAACCGCGGGGATGTATTCTCTCGGAATCACACCACCGACGATCTTGTCGACAAACTCGTAGCCCGCACCCGGTTCACGCGGGGCAAGCTCGATCACGACGTGACCATACTGACCACGACCGCCGGACTGGCGGACATAGCGGCTCTCCGCCTTGACGGGGGCTTTGATGGTCTCCTTGTAGGAAACCTGCGGATTGCCGACGCGCGCTTCCACATGGAACTCGCGAATCATGCGGTCGACGATAATCTCCAAATGCAGCTCACCCATGCCCGCGATGATGGTCTGGCCCGTTTCGCCGTCCGTATAGGTGCGGAACGTCGGATCCTCTTCTGCGAGTTTGATCAGCGCTAAGCTCATCTTCTCCTGACCGGCCTTCGTCTTGGGCTCAATGGCAACCTGAATGACGGGTTCGGGAAAATCCATGCTCTCTAAGAGCAGCTGGTAGTTCTCTGTGCAGAGCGTATCGCCCGTTCCAGTTTCCTTCATGCCAACCAGAGCCACGATGTCACCCGCGTGCGCTTCTTCAATCTCGGTACGCGTGTCGGCGTGCATCATCATGATGCGGCCTACGCGCTCGCGCTTGTTCTTGCTCGCGTTGTAGATATAGGAACCGCTCTTGAGCGTTCCGCCATAAACACGGATGAACGAAAGCTTGCCGACATAGGGATCGGCCAGAATCTTGAACGCCAGCGCCGCAAACGGGCCGTCGTCACGCGGCTCGACGATGATCTCGCCTTCGCCGTTCTTATCGGTACCTTTTGCGGGCGGAATGTCCAAAGGACTCGGCAGATAGTCCACAATGGCGTTGAGCAGCGGCTGAACGCCCTTGTTGCGGTAGCTGGTACCGCAGGTAACGGGCACGACTCTGCCGGAAAGCGTCGCTTTACGAATGCAGGGAATCAGCTCTTCCGCCGTAAACCATTCACCGCCGAAATAGCGCTCCATCAGGTGCTCGTCTTCTTCGATGATGCTGTCCAGCAACTTTGCGCGCTGTTCCTTGACCAGCGGCAGCATGTCCGCGGGAATTTCTTCCTCGCGCACATCCGTTCCGTCATCGTTGTAGTAGACCTCCGCCTTCATCGACACGAGGTCGATGATGCCGCGGAAATCCGCTTCTGCACCGATGGGCAGCTGGATGGGCAGCGCATTTGCGCCGAGGCGCTCACGCATCATGTTGCAGACGTTATCAAAGTTCGCGCCCGTGATGTCCATCTTGTTGACATAAGCGATGCACGGCACGCCGTACTTTCTCGCCTGACGCCAAACCGTTTCGGACTGCGGCTCAACGCCACCCTTCGCGCAGAAGACGGCAACCGCGCCGTCGAGCACGCGAAGCGAACGCTCAACCTCCATCGTGAAGTCCACGTGGCCTGGCGTGTCGATGATGTTGATGCGGTGCGAACGCCAATAAGCAGTCGTCGCGGCGGACGTAATCGTGATGCCGCGCTCCTGCTCCTGAATCATATAATCCATGGCGGCTGCGCCTTCATGCACCTCGCCGATCTTGTGAATCTTGCCCGTATAGTACAAAATTCGCTCGGTCGTCGTGGTTTTACCTGCGTCAATATGCGCCATGATCCCGATATTGCGGGTCTTTTCCAGTGAAGTATCTCTAGGCAAAATCGTTTCCCTTTACTCGTTTCAAATTTGTTCCCGACAGTATTGCGCGGGTCTGCGGTTCGAATTGACTGCTCCGAACCGCAGGCCCGTGGCTGTTGATTCCTTAATTGCTTCCCGTGATCACGCCGCTTTCGCGTGGATGAACCGGGACAATCCCTTCGTACTCAAGCCGCTCTCCGTAGAATTACGGAAATTGGCTTACCAGCGATAATGCGCGAACGCCTTGTTCGCCTCGGCCATCTTGTGGGTGTCTTCCTTCTTTTTGAAGGCGTTGCCCTGGCTGTTGGCGCCGTCCATGATTTCGCCGGCAAGGCGCGCGCTGATGGTGCGTTCGCCGCGCTTACGCGCGAACGAAACGAGCCAACGCAGACCAAGTGTCTGGCGACGCTCCGTGCGGATCTCGATCGGCACCTGATAGGTGGCGCCACCGACTCTGCGGGCCTTGACTTCGAGCACCGGCATGATGTTGTTCATCGCCTGCTCAAAGACTTCGCCCGGTTCACGGCCGGTCTTTTCACGAATGGATTCAAACGCATCGTAAACCGCCTTTTGGGCGACCCCGCGCTTGCCATCGTTCATCAACTGGTTGATGAGCTTGGTCACGACCACGCTGTTATAGATCGGGTCGGCCAACACTTCACGCTTGGGAATAAATCCTCTTCTCGGCATTCTTCGGCCCTCCCTTATTTCTTCTTCGCTTGTTTCGATGCCTTCTTCGCGCCGTAGAGCGAACGGCTCTGCTTGCGATTGGCAACGCCCGCGGTATCAAGTGCGCCGCGGATGATGTGGTAACGAACGCCCGGGAGGTCCTTGACGCGGCCGCCGCGGATGAGCACAACGGAGTGCTCCTGCAGGTTGTGGCCGATGCCGGGGATGTAGGCGGTGCCCTCAAGGCCGTCGGTCAGACGGATACGGGCAATTTTACGCAGTGCGGAGTTCGGCTTTTTCGGGGTCATCGTACGGACCGCCGTGCAAACACCGCGACGCTGCGGGCACTGTTTCAGAATAGGAGCCGTGGATTTATACTCCACCTGCTCTCTGCCTTTACGAACCAACTGGTTAATGGTCGGCATGAATCAATCTCCTTCAATCTTTGTCATATCAAACGTATCTATCTCTATTACCGCTCCCTGCAACCCCTGTAGGGAACATTGTATCCGAACTTTTTGCTTTCGATCGACTCGAAAGCTATCTTACCCGATTTTTGTTAAAATCCGGTTTGCGAATTGTCTGTTTCTCGTAAACTTCCGCAAAACCAGCACGTCTTGCGAAATCTTTCGGAAAAACAGGAACCGCCAACGCAGTATTTTATCAGTAATGATGCCGCTTGTCAAACGCTTTCTTCTAGGTCGGCAAAGCTTCCTATATATAGTGTTCGGCGCGAATGACTAGCACTATTTTCTTACTCCAGTGGCTGCTCGCTGTCGCCGGTGCCGAGTCCTTTGGCGAGTCTGCTCTTGCTAAAGAGCAACTTTGTGCGGCTCTTGGCGGTAATCGGCGTCCAACCCAGCTTGACCATCTCGGCGATGACGGGATGGCGCAGCACATCCGTCACCATCTCTTTTGCCCAGGCGCGCTGCAGCCCGTCGGCGATGAGTTTACCCGCGATGAGCCCGATCAGCACGCAGATGATCCACGCCCCGAACGGCGCAAACATCGATAGATCCACAAGCGGATTGCGCACCGCATCCAGCGACAGTACGATCAGCGCCAATATTCCGACGAGGACAGGGATGAACATCGTCAAATATTCCATCGCAAGAAAGCGTCTGCGGCACTTCGGGCAAACGCCCATTTGAACGGGAACCATGGTGCCGATGCGCGCCACGCGCTTGCCGAAGAGCCACTTTTGCACTCTGCGCGGTTCGGGATGCGCCATATCCAGGATGGCGTAGCCGCGCCGCTTGCCCTTTTCGGGCGTGGTGCAAAACTGACACTCGCGCGATTCAAACAACCGCGCGATTCCGCCCTGCGGCAGCAGCGTTTCGTAGAGATCAAGATCGCTGATGATCTCCGCTTTGTTCTCCGCGTCGCGAACGGTGCAGGCCGCGCAGGTGTGCATGTTTAGCATGGCGCAATATTTCGTGCCGGAAAGCTCGCAGTTCGGGTTGACGGGCAGTTTTTCCATGTCTGCTCCTTTCGAGCGTCGAAGATGAGAAGCCGTCGCGCCGGAAAAAATCCGACGCGGCGGCCATATTGGAACAAATCACGCGGCCAAACGCCGTTGGTAGTTACTTGTTCTCCGTCACGACGACGTTGCGATAGCGGCGAAGGCCGATGCCCGCCGGAATCAGTTTGCCGATGATGACGTTCTCCTTGAGGCCGACGAGCGGATCGATCTTGCCCTTGATGGCGGCCTCGGTCAGCACGCGCGTCGTCTCCTGGAAGGATGCCGCGGAGAGGAAGGAATCCGTCGCGAGCGAAGCCTTGGTGATGCCCAGCAGCTTGCGCTTTGCGATAGCCGGCTTGCCGTCCGCCTGCAGAACGCGTTCGTTCTCTTCCTCAAAGCGGAAGATGTCGATGAGTTCGCCCGGCAGCATTGCCGTTTCGCCGTTCTCCTCGATCTGTACCTTTCTCAGCATCTGGCGGATGATGACTTCGATGTGCTTATCCGAAATCTCAACGCCCTGCAAGCGGTAAACGCTCTGCACTTCCTTTAAGAGGTAGGCCTGAACGCCCTTGACGCCCTTGATCTTGAGGATATCGTGCGGGTTCACGCTGCCTTCGGTGAGCTCGTCGCCCGCCTCAACCACGCTGCCATCCGCAACCTTGAGCTTGCTGCCAAACGGGATGAGGTAGCTTTCCGCTTCGCCATCCTCGTTTGTGACAACCGCCTCGCGGCGTTTCTTGCTGTCGTCGATATGCACCACTCCGTTGATCTCGCTGATAACGGCGAGGCCCTTCGGCTTGCGCGCTTCGAAAAGCTCTTCCACGCGCGGGAGACCTTGCGTAATATCGTCCGCGCTGGCGACGCCGCCGGTGTGGAACGTACGCATCGTCAACTGCGTGCCGGGTTCGCCAATGGCTTGCGCCGCGATGATGCCGACCGCTTCGCCGATGTTGACCGGTGTGCCGGTGGCAAGGTTCGCGCCGTAGCACTTGGCGCAGACGCCGCGTTCTGCGCGGCAGGTGAAGACCGAGCGGCAGTGTACACTCTTGATGCCCGCCTTCTCAATCGCCTCCGCCTGTTCGTAAGAGATCAACTCGCCCGCCTCGACGATGATTTCGCCGGTTTCGGGGTGCTTGACCGCATCGACTGTGTAGCGACCGATCACGCGTGAGCGCAGCGGCTCGATGAGTTTGTTGCCGTCCTTGATCTCGGTGAGCACCATGCCCTTGGGTGCCTCGCCACGGTTGGCAAAGCAGTCCTCTTCGCGCACGATGACATCCTGAGAAACATCGACCAGACGACGGGTGAGGTAACCGGAGTCCGCCGTACGAAGCGCGGTATCGGCCAAGCCTTTGCGCGCGCCGTGAGAGGAGATAAAGAACTCCAGAACCGAGAGGCCTTCGCGGAAGTTTGCGCGAATCGGAACCTCGATGATTTGACCGCTCGGGTCCGCCATGAGTCCGCGCATACCGGCGAGCTGACGAATCTGTGCCGTGCTGCCGCGCGCGCCGGAGTCCGCCATCATGTAGATGGGGTTAAACTCATCCAGCGAGCTCATCAGTTTCTTTGCGACCAAATCCGTGGTCACTTCCCAAACCTTGATGACGCGCTCTCTGCGCTCTGCGTTAGAAAGCATACCCATGCGGAACAGCTCGTCGATCTCAACGATCTTGGTCTCTGCGTCCGCAATCATCTGCTTCTTCTCGGCGGGAACCTGAATATCCTGGAAGCCGACGGTGATGCCGCCGCGCGTGGAGTAGGTAAAGCCGAGCTTTTTGATGCGATCCAGCACCTGCGACGTCGTCGTTGGGCCATACTTGCGGTAGCAGCTGTCCACGATGTTGCCGAGGTCTTTTTTCTTGACCAGTTTGTCGATCTCCAGCGTGAATAGGTTCTCTTCCTTGGTGCGATCGACGCCGCCGAGATCCTGCGGAATGGCGTTGTTAAAGATCACGCGGCCGACCGTGGTGTCCACGACCTTCCTGCGCTTTTCACCGTTCCATTCGCGCTCTAGACGAATTTTTACCCGTGCCTGCAGCGCAATTTCGCCGGTTTGGTACGCCATGACGGCTTCGTTTTCCGAATGGAAAATCTTGCCTTCGCCTTTTGCGCCGGGGCGAATCATGGTCAGATAATAGCAGCCCATGACCATATCCTGCGTTGGGGAAACGACAGGGCGACCGTCCTGCGGCTTTAAGATGTTGTTGCTTGCCAGCATGAGGAAGCGGGCTTCCGCCTGCGCCTCAACCGAAAGCGGCACGTGAACCGCCATCTGGTCTCCGTCGAAGTCCGCGTTATATGCGGTGCAAACGAGCGGATGCAGCTTGAGCGCGCGACCCTCGACGAGGATCGGCTCAAACGCCTGAATGCCGAGTCTATGCAGCGTAGGTGCGCGGTTTAAGAGCACCGGATGATCTTTGATGACCTCTTCCAGCACGCCCCAAACGGCTTGATCCACGCGCTCTACCATGCGCTTTGCGCCTTTTACGTTCTGCGCAAAGCCACCCTTGACGAGCTTTTTCATGACGAAGGGCTTAAACAGCTCCAGCGCCATCTCTTTGGGCAGACCGCATTGATACATCTGAAGATCCGGGCCGACGACGATAACGCTACGGCCGGAATAGTCGACGCGCTTACCAAGCAGGTTCTGGCGGAAACGGCCCTGTTTGCCGCGCAGCATGTCCGAAAGGGACTTGAGCGGGCGGTTGCCGGGGCCCGTGACAGGGCGCGTACGGCGACCGTTGTCGATCAGGGAATCCACCGCTTCCTGTAGCATGCGCTTTTCGTTGCGGACAATGATGTCCGGCGCGCGCAGCTCCAGCAGTCTCTTGAGACGGTTGTTGCGGTTGATCACGCGGCGATACAGGTCGTTGAGGTCGCTGGTTGCAAAGCGACCGCCGTCGAGCTGCACCATCGGGCGAATTTCCGGCGGAATGACCGGAATCACCGTGAGGATGATCCATTCGGGCTTGTTCCCGCTGGTGATGAACGCTTCTACGACTTCGAGGCGCTTGATTGCGTTTGCGCGCTTCTGGCCGGAGGCGTTGTCAATCTCGGCACGCAGCTCTTTTTCGAGCTTCGGCAGATCGAGCTGGATGAGCAGTTCGCGGATTGCTTCCGCACCCATGCCCGCGCGAAACGCCTTGGAACCATACTGCTCCTGCGCTTCGCGGTATTCTTTATCGGTCAATATCTGCTTATAGTTCAGCGCGGTGTTGCCGGGATCGATGACCACATAGGCACCGAAGTAGAGCACCTGCTCCAGCGAGCGCGGGCTCATATCCAGCAGCATCTTCATGCGGCACGGAATGCCTTTGAAGTACCAGATGTGGCTGACCGGAACGGCGAGCTCAATGTGGCCCATGCGCTCGCGGCGAACCTTTGCGCGGGTGACTTCCACGCCGCACTTTTCGCAGACGATACCCTTGTATCTGCCGCGTTTATATCTGCCGCAATGGCACTCCCAGTCCTTGGTCGGCCCAAAGATTCTCTCGCAAAAGAGTCCATCTTTTTCCGGCTTGAGCGTGCGGTAGTTGATCGTTTCCGGTTTCTTGACCTCGCCATGGGACCATTCGAGTATCTTCTCGGGCGATGCGAGCCCGATTTGCAACGCGTCAAAATTTGTCAATTCAAACACAGTCTATTTCTCCTTGCTGCCGCTTATTCGATGTCCTTGTCGATGTCGAGATCCAGCGCGTCGGAAAGCTCGGCAATATCTTCGTCCAGCGCGTCGAGTCCTTCGTCCGCGGAGTCGATTTCATCGCTAACTGCGGGCTCCTCGTCGGCCTCTTCAAAGTCTTCAAACTCGTCGAAGTCCTCCAGCTCGTCCTCCTCGTCAATCGGCGCAAAGACAGGCGCATCTTCGAGGCCCGCGAGGTTAACGTCGATCGGCGCTGTGTCGTCATCGTCGTCCTCGTTGATGAAGATCTCGTCGCGCGTATCGGACAACACCTTGATGTCGAGCGCGAGGGATTGTAGTTCTTTGATGAGCACCTTAAACGACTCCGGCACGCCTGCGGGCGGGACATTATCGCCCTTGACGATCGCTTCGTAGGTCTTCACGCGGCCGACCACGTCGTCCGACTTGACCGTGAGGATCTCCTGCAGGGTGTAGGCTGCGCCGTACGCTTCCAGCGCCCAGACTTCCATCTCGCCGAAACGCTGTCCACCGAACTGCGCCTTGCCGCCCAGAGGTTGCTGGGTAACCAGCGAGTATGGGCCGGTCGAGCGCGCGTGGATTTTGTCATCCACAAGGTGCGCGAGTTTGAGGTAATACATATAGCCGACGGAGACGCGGTTTTCAAACGGTTCACCGCTGCGTCCGTCATAGAGCGTCGTCTTGCCGTCCGAATCCAGTCCGGCGCTGACGAGCAAGTCTTTGATATCCGTCTCGGTCGCGCCGTCGAAGACCGGGGTTGCGATCTTGATGCCGAGGTTTTTGCAAGCGGCGCCAAGGTGCAGCTCCAAGACCTGACCGATGTTCATACGGGAGGGAACGCCAAGGGGGTTCAGCACGATCTGCAGCGGCGTGCCATCCGGCAGGAAGGGCATGTCCTCTTCCGGCAGAATGCGGGAGATAACACCCTTGTTTCCGTGGCGGCCTGCCATCTTGTCGCCGACGCTGATCTTGCGCTTTTGGGCGATATAGACGCGAACCATTTGGTTGACGCCGGGGCTGAGTTCATCTTTGTGCTCGCGGGTGAAGATTTTCACATCCACCACAATGCCGCCCTCGCCGTGCGGTACACGCAGGCTGGTGTCGCGCACATCGCGCGCTTTTTCGCCGAAGATGGCGCGAAGCAGTCTCTCTTCCGCGGTCAGCTCGGTCTCGCCCTTGGGAGTAACTTTGCCCACGAGGATATCGCCGCTGCGCACTTCCGCACCGGGGCGGATGATGCCGCTCTCGTCGAGCTGCGCCAGCGCGTCCTCACCGATGTTCGGAATGTCGCGGGTGATCTCTTCCGGCCCGAGCTTGGTATCGCGGGCCTCCACCTCGTGCTCCTCGATATGGATGGAGGTAAATACGTCGTCCTTGACCAGTTTTTCGCTGATCAGAACCGCGTCCTCGTAGTTATAACCTTCCCAAGTCATGAACCCGATGAGGATGTTCCTGCCCAGCGCGATTTCGCCGTTTTCGGTCGAAGCGCCGTCGGCGATCACATCGCCTTTTGTAATGATGTCGCCTTTTCTCACGATCGGGCGCTGATTGAGGCAGGTTCCCTGGTTGCTGCGCTGGAACTTCGTGAGCTTATACACGTGCTCCACGCCGATCTTGTCCGAAATCGTGATCGATTTGGCGGAAACGTGGGAAACCACGCCGTCTTCCTTCGCGATGAGCACGATGCCGGAGTCATGCGCCGCCTTGTATTCCATGCCCGTCGCCACGATCGGAGACTCAGGAATCAGCAGCGGAACCGCCTGACGCTGCATGTTCGAGCCCATCAGCGCGCGGTTTGCGTCGTCGTTTTCGAGGAAGGGGATCATCGCCGTCGCAACCGAGACCAGCTGCTTGGGAGAAACGTCCATATAATCCACTTCCGTGGCCTTCACTTCGATGATCTGGTCGAGCAGACGCGCGATGACGCGGTCTTTCTGGAACCAGTGCAGGTCTTCGTTGATCGGCTCGTTTGCCTGAGCCACGATGAAGTTATCCTCTTCGTCCGCGGTGAGGTACTCAATCTCGTCCGTAATCACCTGTTTCTTGCTGTCCACGCGGCGATACGGCGCTTCGATAAAGCCGTATTCGTTGATGCGCGCATAGGTTGAAAGCGAGTTGATCAGTCCGATGTTCGGGCCTTCTGGCGTCTCGATCGGGCACATGCGGCCGTAATGCGAGAAGTGAACGTCGCGAACGTCGAACGTTGCGCGCTCGCGGTTGAGGCCGCCCGGGCCGAGTGCCGAAAGACGGCGCTTATGCGTGAGTTCCGCCAGCGGGTTTGTTTGATCCATGAACTGCGAGAGCTGCGAGGAGCCGAAGAACTCCTTGATCGCCGCCGTGACAGGACGGATGTTGATGAGGTTAGAAGGCATCGCGACATCCATATCCTGAAGGCCCATGCGCTCGCGCACAACGCGCTCGAGACGGGTTAAGCCCACGCGGATCTGGTTTTGTAGCAGTTCGCCCACGCTGCGGATGCGGCGGTTGCCAAGATGGTCGATGTCGTCCGTACGGCCGATGCTGTAAGGCATGCCGATGAGGTAAGAGATCGACGAAATCATGTCGTCCGGAATGATGTGCCGCGGAATGAGGTCGTAATAGCGCGACTTGAGCAGAGCCTTGAGCTCGTCTTTCGTCATGCCTTCGCCGTCCTTGAGCGCGGCCTTGAGGGTCGGCAGATGGACGTCCTCGTTGATGCCCGCTTCCGCCGGATCAAACTCCAGCCACTCGTTTGCGCGCACAAAGTTGTTGCCGATGACCTTGACGCGGTTGTCGCCCACCTGCAGCCAGACTTCGTTGATGCCGGCGTTCTGGATGTCTCCCGCGACAAAGCGGTCGATGGTCTGCCCCGCTTCGGCGAGGATTTCGCCGGTGACGGGATGCACGACTGTCTCCGCCGCAATGTGATTGCGAATTCGCGCGCGAATGGCGAGTTTCTTATTAAACTTATAGCGGCCGACGCGCGCCAAATCATAACGCTTGTCGAAGAACAGCGAGTTTAGCAGCGAGCGGGCGCTTTCTTCCGTTGGCGGCTCGCCGGGGCGCTGACGCTTGTAGATTTCGATAAGGCCTTCCGCCTCGGAATGCGTCGGGTCTTTCTGCAGCGTTGCGGAAAGACGCTCGTCGTCGCCGAACAGATCGAGAATCTGCGGGTTGGAGCCGTAGCCCAGCGCGCGAACCAGCGCCGTGATATGCACCTTGCGCTGACGGTCGATCTTGACGTACAAAATGCCGTTGCTGTCGGTCTCATACTCCAGCCAGGCGCCGCGGTTCGGAATCACCTGCGCGGAGAAGAGCTGCTTGCCGACCTTGTCGAAGCTCTCGGAGAAATACACGCCGGGCGAACGAACGAGCTGGGAGACGATAACACGCTCCGCGCCGTTGATGATAAACGTGCCCTGCGGCGTCATGAGCGGAAAATCGCCCATGAATACTTCCTGTTGCTTGACTTCGCCCGTTTCCTTATTGATCAGGCGCACGGTAACACGAAGCGGAGCCGCGTAGTTTACGTCGCGCTCCTTGCTTTCTTCCATCGAGTATTTGGGTGCGTCCAGGTCGATACGATAATCAACAAACTCAAGTACGAGCTTGCCGGAATAGTCGGTAATCGGGGAAATATCGTCAAAAACCTCTTTCAGGTCCTCCTTCAAAAAACGATAATACGAATTCTTTTGGATCTCAATCAAATCCGGCATGTCGAGCACTTCCCGAATTCTGGAAAAGCTCTTTCGCGTTTGTCTGCCCATTTGAACGTCATGCATCATCGCGTACTCCCCTTGCCGGCACGGTTGCAGGCCGTACCTTCGCATTTTTTCTGGCAAAAACCTTGGTTCTGACTCAAATCCCACCATTGGTCAAAAAATGACCCGCTGTCTTGTTTTCCGGCGATAAACCCGCTGATAAACCAGATTTTGGGCATATTCCGACATTTATGAGATCATAAGTCAATCATGAATGATATCATTCTCGAAGTGCTCTGTCAAGAAAAGATTCTAAAATATATTGCCATTTTTCACAATTTTATTATATGATATTGAGAAATGTCCGTGTGATTGTATTTGTCGGGCCAAAGGGCATACAAATAACGGCGCAACAAAAAGTGCAATACAATTGACATGCGTAAAATAATCAGAACAGAGAGGCGAAGCAGAAATGGATTTGACACGGGAACATGCGCTCGCTACGCTGAAAGCTTATACCAAAAGCGAAGCGCTGCTCAAACACGCATTTGCGGTAGAGGGCGTGATGCGCTTTTTCGCGCGCGAGGCGGGCGAGGACGAGAACTATTGGGGCAATGTGGGTTTACTACACGATGTGGACTACGAACAGTGGCCGGAGGAGCACCTCAAGGTTGCGCCCCGCCTGCTTGCTGAAGCGGGTTATGACGAAGCTTTTATCCACGCGATTCTGGCGCACGGCTGGGGCCTCTGCGTCGATGTCAAGCCGGAGAAGCGGATGGAGACCGTGCTGTATACCATAGACGAGCTCACGGGGCTCATCACGGCTGCTGCCTATATGCGCCCAAGCAAGAGCGTGATGGACATGGAAGTCTCCAGCGTGAAAAAAAAGTTTAAGGACAAAGGCTTTGCCGCTGGAGTCAATCGCGAGGTCATCCGCGGCGGCTGCGAGCTGCTCGGCCTCCCGCTCGAGGACGTGATTCAAAAGAGCATTCTCGGCATGCGGGACGTTCACGAAGCGCTGGGCATGTAAGAGATATGATCAAGGGGCTATCCGGAAAGATCATTCGTTCTTAAACAGCCTTTTGAATTTGGATTGTGTCTTCGCGGGCGAATAGTATGTCAAGAGTAAGATAGTTTCCGCCCGCGCCTACCACCAAACGGAGTTGCCCAGTTCTGGACAGCTCCGTTTGTTTCATTTCCGTCTTCTATTTATCATAACAGCGGCTCTATCTCGGTCTTGATCCAACCGATCCGGTCTGTTATGTCCGGCTTAAAAAATCCCGCGACGCAGATCACGATTCGTTCTTTTCTGTTGATATAGA
>JAQVML010000314.1 GCA_028703645.1 Eubacteriales bacterium | reverse complement strand
ACAGCTTTCCTAATGTCTCATAATCTATCCGCTGCATTTTATCGTGATACAGATTGGAAACTGTAGCACGTGATAATCCGGTCTGCTCGAAAACATCTTGTATCTTATATCTCTTCTCGCCCATCAAAGTCGACAATCTACAGTAAATCGCCATTTTCTGACCCTCCTTTGCCAAGTATATGGTTATTATATCACCGACTCAACCGAAAGCAACTTGATATGGAATTAAAATAGCAAGATATGGAGATGTTTTAAACCCATATCTTCTTGTTCGAGAAAGTAAAATTAATATATTGGATCAATAGGATATTTGGGCTCGAATACTATCTTCTATAAGCGCAAGCATTGTGTTATCTGATCTCATTGGTCGGATCACTGTTCAACACCGGTAAGCCCCAAAGTGAAATCAGCTTGGAATATGATCTGACCGCATCAACCTTGAAAAAAGAAGCAGTTCAACAACAAATCAGTCTTCTGCCATGAGAAAGACAATCATATCAACATGGAACAGGAATTGATTTGACGCTTCAAAGAAAGTCAATAACAACTATTTAGGAATGAGGTCTTAGCTTACGACTTATACTACAATTAACCAAACTCACGGTTGCGTCATCTCGTTCCAAGACACGTTGGAACTCGTTCTCGATAAATATCTACCCAATGCGTCAAAAATGCGACAAAAATCAAAATCGGCCTGCGAGCATACCCCCTCGCAGGCCTTTCTCTATCTACCTTGAATAACGCTTTTTTCAAATTTGTCGCATTGTCGCACGTTTTGAAAAATGAGCTAAAAGCGAACCCCCTAAAAAGTCGCCTAATTAGGGGGTTTTTGGCGTGCCTGGGAGGATTCGAACCTCTGGCCTTTGGAGTCGGAGTCCAACGCTCTATCCAGCTGAGCTACAGGCACAAGTATTTTGTTGTCAAATTCTCGCCTGCAACCACCAGAGTCGGAGTCCAACGCTCTATCCAGCTGAGCTACAGGCACAAATAACATTTCATTTTGGTTGAAATCGCGCTGATTTCGGGAGAAAAATCCCGCAAAGACGCGAAGCAGATTATACCACAGGTTTCTTCTCGTAGCAATAGGCGATCGCCTCGCCAATGGTCGCGACGGGCACCAGCTTGAGCCCCGCAATCTTCGGCGCTTTGGCGGTTTTGGGCAGCAGCACGGTGTCGTAACCTAACCGAACGCACTCGTTGAGTCGCGTTTCAATCCGGCTCAGCGCGCGTACTTCTCCGGTCAAACCAACCTCGCCAAGCGCCGCGGTGCGCGGCGGCAGCGGCAGATCCATCATCGCGGAGGCGACGCAGAGCGCAACCGCAAGGTCGGTGCTCCGCTCGTCCAGCTTGAGTCCACCGACCACGTTGAGATAGACGTCCTTGGTCGAAAGCCGCAGATGCGCCTTCTTTTCCAGCACGGCGAGCAGTAGACTCAGTCTGCCTGTATCCACGCCCGCGCTTGTGCGGCGCGGATTACCAAATGCGTTATCGGTGAGTAACGACTGCACCTCCGCGAGAATCGGGCGCGTGCCCTCCATCGCGCAAGTCACGCAGCAGCCGGGCGCGATTTCGCCGGAGAGAAACAGTCGTGAAGGATCGGCAACCTCGCGCATGCCGCCGTCGCCCATCTCAAACACACCAACCTCGTTGGTGGAGCCAAAGCGGTTTTTCACTGCGCGCAGGAGGCGCAATCCCTCGTGCCGGTCGCCCTCAAAATATAACACCGTGTCCACGATGTGCTCCAGCACACGCGGGCCCGCGATGTTTCCGTCCTTGGTCACGTGGCCTACGATCAGCACGATCACGCCCGTTTCCTTGGCGTATCGCGTGAGCCGCGCGGTGGCGGCGCGCACCTGGCTGACGCTCGCGGGTGCGCCCGCGCTCTCCTCGGAGAGTATGGTTTGAATCGAGTCCACGATCAGCACGCTGCAGCGCGTGTTGGTCGCCTCGTCGATGATTTGATCGAGATCGGTCTCGCAGAGCACGTCGATGTCGTTCTGCATGCCGAGGCGGTCGGCGCGCATCTTGATTTGGGACGCGCTCTCCTCGCCGGAGACATACAAAACGACGCCGTCTGCCGCGAGCGTATCCGCCGCCTGCAAAAGAAGCGTCGATTTTCCAATGCCCGGATCACCGCCGAGCAGCACCACCATGCCGCGAATCAGCCCGCCGCCGAGCACGCGATCCAGTTCGCTCATGCCCGCGGAGATTCGCTTTTGCGGCAAAGGAACCACTTTGCTGAGTTTTTGTGAAACGGCGGTTCCGGTGGGTGCATTGCCTTTCACCTTGACCTCGGCAAACTCGGTCATGGTGTTCCAGCTATCGCACTGCGGGCATTTGCCCATCCACTTGGCGGACTCATAGCCGCACTCGCCGCAGATATAGCGGACGCGATCTTTATTCGCCATATCAGCCGCTCACCCGGATGTATTTCCAGAGGATCTGTTTCGGATCACTCAGGTCGCGCCAGAGGGCGAAATCTTCGCCCGCCATGACGAACTGCGCGTTAGACCCCGTCTCGCTGATGAGATAGGTTTTATCGTCCGCAAAGACATAGGCGTATACCGTTTCGTCACGGCTGAAGACCACGCAGCTCTGCGTAATGTCAAAGTCGATCACGCCGCTGGCAACGCGCTTGGGTGCGCCGCCGCCGACGCTGACGTAGAGATCGCTTTCCTTATCGTGATTGCCGCTGAGATAAGCCCAGCGGTCGCCCGCGCTCTTGGGATCGTGTACATAACTGCCCGCCGAGAAATCCCAACGGCTGTTGTCGGAGAGCAGCACCGTGCGAATCAGGCTGCTTCCGGGAATTTTTGTGTCCGCGTCCGCATAGATCACCTGTCCGCTCTTAATCGAAGGTGCGCTCTGGGTATACTCGGCGCTGTTGAGCACCGCGAGGGTGAGCAGTTCTCCGCTCGACACGTCGCATACCATCACCTTTGCGGTGGCGCTTTCCGTGCGTTCCGTCCAGACCGCGTATGGCGATTCGAACAGGAGCTTTGGCGTCTCCTGCGCAAACTCCGCGAGCACGGTGGTTTCACCCGTCGCTTTGTCGAGCTTCATGATGCTGCCGCCGCCCGCCGTCTTGCAGTCGACATACAAAATCACGCTCTCGTTTTCTACGGGATAACGAATCGTGTCGTTG
>JAQVML010000313.1 GCA_028703645.1 Eubacteriales bacterium | reverse complement strand
GTCGGCTCGTTTTACGATAGCGACGGCGACGGAACCGGAGACCTGAACGGCGTTAGGGACAAGCTCGACTATCTAAACGACGGAAACGACAAGACGGACGGCGATTTAGGCTTCACCGGCATTTGGCTGATGCCGATCATGCCGTCGCCCACCTATCATAAATACGACGTGACGGACTATACCTCCGTCGATCCCGACTATGGCACGGTGGAGGATTTTCAGGCGCTGGCGAGCGCGTGCCATGCGCGGGGCATCAAGTTGATCATCGACTTTGTGATGAATCACACCTCCGCGCAGCATCCGTGGTTTCAACAGGCGGTCGCGTACTACGAATCCCTCGCGCCGGGGCAGGTGCCGGATGTTTCCGCGTGTCCTTATGCGGAATACTATCATTTTTCGCGAGAGAAAGCGGGCGCAACAGGCTGGCACAAGGCCGGTACGAGCGAGTGGTATTATGAATGCATCTTTTGGGATCAAATGCCGGACCTCGCGCTGGAAAACGAAGCGATTCGGCGGGAGCTGGAGAGCGCCGCACGATTCTGGCTCGATCTCGGCGCGGATGGTTTTCGCCTAGACGCTGTCAAGGAGTTTTTCAGCGGAAGTCACGCGAAAAACATCGAAACTCTTGCGTGGTTCAATGAGTATGTGCTTTCGGTTAACCCAAACGCGATTTTGGTTTGCGAGGATTGGGACACAAACCCGGTCACGCTCGCGAAATACTACGCAAGCGGGGTGAAGAGCTTCTTTGATTTTCCGCTGGCGCAAGCCAGCGGCAGCATGTTCGCCGTGATCAAGAGCGGCAGCGGGGAAAGGCTCGCGGCGCTATTCACGCGCCCGCGGGAGACGTATGGCGCGGTGTTGGCGGACTACATCGACGCGCCGTTTTTGAGCAACCACGATACCTCGCGCATCAGCGCACAATATGTCAACAACGCGGATCGGATGAAGCTCGCGGCGGGGCTTTTGCTGATGATGGACGGAAGCCCGTTTGTCTACTATGGCGAAGAACTCGGAATGAACAGCTCCGGCAAAAAGGACGAAAACAAGCGTCTGCCGATGCACTGGTCGGACACCGATTTGACAGGAACGCCGAATCCGCCGCCAAATGCGGACAAAGTGACACAAAAGTTTCCCGCGCTGGACGAACAGCAAAACGACCCGAATTCCATCTACAACTACTACAAGACCGCTTTGCGCATTCGAAACGACAAACCGGAGCTGGCGCGCGGAGAAACGCAAATCGTTACCGGGTTGACCTCCGGCTCGGTCTGCGCGATTACAAAGACCTGGCAACAGCAAACGATACTGATCCTCTGCAACATCGGTGAACAGGAAACGCAGGTCGATCTGTCGAACACGAGCTACAAAGCATTTCGCTTGGTCGGAACGTTAACCGTCGGGCAAACAGCGATAAAGCTGACGAACGGGACGCTGACGCTGCCGATGTACGCGATTGCTGTGATGCGCGCGGGTGGACTGTTGGGTTGATTTGCTTAAAAACAACTTGCCTGCAACATGAAAAAAGGAGCTACCAACACAGGCTAGCTCCTTCTGCATATTGAACCTAAGTAAATAACGCTTACTCTTTCGGTTCGGAGTCCTTCTTTTCAAACGCGTGAACAACCGCGTCCTTCGCGCCCAGAACGGCTTCCTTGGTTTTTTCCGCGTACTCCGGTGCTTTTTCCTTGACGGTTGCGGCGGCGTCGGTGACGGCATCTCTCGCTTTTTCAACGTATTCCGGTGCTTTCTCTTTGACGGTGTCGGCGGCGTTGGTGACGGCATCTCTTGCTTTTTCAACGTACTCCGGCGCTTTCTCTTTGACGGTGTCGGCGGCGTTGGTGACCGCCTCTTTGACGTCTTCCGCCGCGTCCTTCGCCTTTTGCGTTACGACGGGCGCCTTTTCTTTGATCGCGGAGGTCGCTTCCTGATAGACCTCGACAGCGGCCTTCTTCACTTCTTCAAAATAGTCTTTTGCGTCGACTTTGCCGTCGCCGTTGACGTCCTGCACGCCATCCGGATTATTTTCTTTCACCTGCTCGGCTACTTTGACCGCCGCAACGGTCGCGCCGGCGGTGACGCCGATTCCGAAAAGTTTCTTCAGAAAACCCATATAGGTGTCCTCCTTCTTTTTCTACTATTATACCGAATATTCAAGTGACTGACAATACAAGCAGGTTGGCAGAGGCACACGATAGAATCATCCGAAAAGAAAACGGAACCCGGCAAAAACCGGATTCCGTAATAGCAATCGAGAATTATGATTGGTTTATTTGCCAAACAGCGCAAGCAGAACACCTGCCGCAACGGCGGAGCCGATGACACCGGCAACGTTCGGGCCGATGGCGTGCATGAGCAGGAAGTTCTTCGGGTTTGCCTTCTGGCCTTCCAGATGCGAAACGCGGGCCGCCATCGGAACGGCGGAGACGCCGGCGGAACCGATTAGCGGGTTGACCTTGCCGCCGGAGAGCGCATACATGAGCTTGCCGAGCAGCAGACCGCCGATGGTGCTGAACATGAACGCCACGAGGCCGAGGCCGATAATCATCAGTGTTTCGGCACGCAGGAATGTATCGGCAGAAGCGGTTGCGCCAACGGTGACACCAAGGAAGATGGTGACGATGTTGATCAGCGCGTTCTGCGCGGTGTCCGAAAGACGCTCTACAGCGCCGCACTCGCGGAAGAGATTACCGAGCATCAGCATACCGATGAGCGGCGCCACGGTCGGCAACAGCAGGATGCAGAGGATGGAAACGATGATGGGGAAGCAGACTTTTTCCAGCTTGGAGACCGGACGCAGCTGCACCATGACGGTTTCGCGCTCTTTCTTCGTGGTGAGTGCGCGCATGATCGGAGGCTGAATGATCGGAATCAGCGCCATGTAGGAATACGCCGCGATGGCGATGGCGGGCAGCAGATCCGGCGCAAGACGGGTGGTGAGGTAGATGGCGGTGGGGCCATCCGCGCCGCCGATGATGGCGATGGAGGCTGCTTCCGGAGGTGTGAACCCAAGCGCGGAAGAGATGATAAACGCAATCGCGATACCAAACTGCGCACCGGCGCCGAGGAAGAGGCTGCTGGGGTTTGCGATCAACGGGCCAAAGTCCGTCATGGCACCGATGCCGAGGAAGATCAGCGACGGGTAGATG
>JAQVML010000312.1 GCA_028703645.1 Eubacteriales bacterium | reverse complement strand
TCCCTGTGGCGTACCTTCGATCAGACCGTCGTAGTGGCTCTGTCCGGAGGTGCGGATGACCATGATATGATCCGCGCCGTGGTGCGCCGCCATGCGCATACGGCGGATGTCGTCCTCAAATCGGCCACTCGCAATCTCGGTGGTGATGACCGGCATCGGCTGCGGATCAACGTCGCCAAAATAGTGCGCGGGTGGCAGCGGCACGCCATCCTTGAGCGGCATGCTGCAATCGTGGTAGGTAAAAGGCCCCATCGTGAGGTTCGGCGCGGGTTCGCGCCAAGTCCAGCCGCGGCGACGTGGACGATAGTGCTCCAAATCCTCTAGTATTTTCGCAACGTCGATGTTTTCATCCGGATTCAGACGATACTCGCTCATTGTTTGCCTCCAAACAGGTGCGCGGCCTCTTCCAGATTCGCGGGATTTAATAGCGCCAGCCCTGCCTCGCGAATGCCCAGCCCTTTATGCACGCTATAGCGGTACACGACGTTACCCGCGCCGTGACCCAACAGGCTCCTTTCGACGCAACCGTCAACAATCGCCTTTGCTTCCAGCGAGCTAAAGCCCATCCGTAACAGCACACTTCGCTCGATCGCGGGAGAGGTGTTCTCTTTCGCGAGCTCTAACAGCGGGTCAACGAGCTGGCCTGTCAGCGCCCAGAAGCGCGCCTTGAGTTCTTCATCGCTCAGGCCCTTGAGGTGTTCGTGCCTCGTTTGAAAATCGTCTTCGCGTTTGATCATATCTTCCTCCCGATGTTGTTCAGGATTATTACTGCTTGAGTACTTCCAGCACAAACGATTCGCCGGTCTTTGTCTCCTCCGCGAGAAACGCGATATCTCCCGCCGTCGGCGCGTGGTCAATCGTCGTTGCCGCGTGGGTAATCAGCGAACGGCGCATGTGGTCGAGGTCGACGTCCGCCGCGTGGAGCATCGACGGATGCGCAGGCAAAACGATGCTCTCGCCCGCGATTTCGTCTCTCGGATCGCCAAGTGATACGCGAATTCCGTTTTGCCGCGCAAAGCTGAGTTGCGCGCTGCCATGTTTGCCCGCGCCCGTGTATTCCGTCTCCTGCACGACGACGATCGCGTCCTCCGGCAACTCCTGCGCAAGCGAGATCGCGGCGGCGAGGCTCGTGTTGCCCGCCGGCCCGCGCTCAATGCCCTCCAAGCGCGCAAGCAGCTCGGTGGTGTAGAACACCTCGCCTTGATTCACCGTCACGTATCGGTCCATATAGCGAAGCGGACGCGCCGCGCTTCTCGGCACGTCACTGCGATCCGGCCAGGTGGAAAACGGCATGCCGAATCCCGTATGTCCTGTCGTGAACGATTTTTTGTTAAACTGCGTGTCGCTCGCCATGTGCAATCCCTTGAGATTCACGCTCGCGGCGACGACCTGCGCCGCGCAATTCGCCTTGATCAGCCCGCGCGCGGTGCCCGTGAGATTTCCGCCGCCCGCGTTGGTGCAAACGACCACGTCCGGGTCTTTGCCGAGCTGCTCGCGGCACTGATTCGCGACCTCGTAGCCGAGCGTCTCGATGCCCGCGATGCCAAACGCAGTGTAGAGAGAGGCGTTGAAATAGCCCGTGTCTTCGAGCATGCGAAGCACGGTATAGAATAGCTCCGGCCCGACCGTCAGTTGCACAACCTCCGCGCCGAGGGCTTCGCATTTGCGTGCTTTTTCGATGATCTCCGGCTGACCCACGCCGCGCGAATCGTAGCACTCCTGCACGACGATGCACTTTAAGCCACTCTTTGCACAGCAGCTGGCGACTGCCGCGCCGTAATTGCCGCTGGTCGCGGAGAGTGCGCCAAAATAGCCCATGCGCCTGGCGTGGTGGATGCTCGTCGCAGCCCGGCGCACCTTAAAGCTTCCGCTGGGGTTTGCCGCCTCGTCCTTGACGAAAATGCGCGCGCCGTAACCCTCTTTGCTGAGGTTTCGGACGAGAGAAGTGATGTTCTTGAGCTCGATGAGCGGCGTATTGCCGATCGCATACCCACGCTGAATCTCGATCACGTCCTCCAGCGTATAGCCCGTGGACGCCATCATTCGCTCGTAGTCAAACGCGATGGAGCCGCTCTCAAATTGCTTGTAGTCCACGCCGACCGCATTGCGGATGATCTCCGCTTTTCGCGCCATGACGGCGGAGAAGCTGTTGTCCTTCGTCATTTTGCGCTACCTCCGAACAGGAACGAAAACGCTTCGTCGCCCGCCTGTTGCAACTCCGGCACAAAATCGCCAAAGCTGTGTTGATAGTGCGGCGTTTCGTCCACAAGCGTGCCGCTCACCACTCGACCCGTGCGCGTGGTGACCTCGGCTATTTCGCCAAGTTTCGCGTCAGCGTGCAGATATCCCTTCGTCCACTGCTCCAATGGAACGGATTTCGTGTCCTCCGGAACGGCGGATGAACGCTGCTCCGGCGTTAATATGATGCTATGGATGCGAACCCAATCGCCTTTTTTTGCCACAAAAGCCACCTCGAATCTGATTATTTCAGCAAGCCTTCTTCAATCTGATCCCGAAAATCTCCCATGATCGCGTGTGGAACGGGCAAATCGATCATCGTCTTGAGCCCCGGACGCGCATTGATCACGTGCGGAATCATGTTGACGCACATCGCGATGGTACCGATGCCGCCGTCGACCTCCGGCTGAATCTTCATATCCACTCGCGGCGAACCTTCCAGCGTGATGTAATCGCCCGTGTGCGTGCCGCCGAGTTCCGGCTCAATCTGCTGGGGATGGATCATGTCAATCTTCACCTTGCCGTCGATATAACCTTGTCCCGTCATGTTTACTCCTGCAACGTTGCCGCGCGCCGCAAATCCGTAGGGCGATTTGCGGTCGACCTCGGTCAGGATTGGCGCCATTTGCTGGGAGAATTCGTCAATCCGCCAGCCAAGCGCATGCGAAATCATGCCGACGCTTTCGGAAAAGCCGACGTGCCCCGCGAGCTCGCCCTTCTCCACGCCTTCGTCAAACGCTTCCGGCGCGAGGCCTACGCCCTGCTCCTGCATAACCAGTGGGCCAAATGGCGAGAGCGAGTTGACTCTGCGGCAGGTGACCTTGTCCACATGCGTCATGCAGCCACTTAGACAAATCGCGAGCAAATCCATCATCAGCCCCGGGTTGATGCCCGTGCCAAGCGCGGTCACGCCGAATTCCTT
>JAQVML010000311.1 GCA_028703645.1 Eubacteriales bacterium | reverse complement strand
GTTCCGAAAGCGAATCCGACAGATACCAGCCTTTCAAGCACACCTCTTGACTGGTATTGTTTTTGAATTCGATCCAATCCGGCGTATCGTCCCCGTAAACCGCGCAGGGGAACACCTCGTTGATGGTCACCTTTGGAACGGAATGGTACGCCTCATCCAGCGTCGAATACGGCGTTGCATTCGCATACCAGGGTGTCGGGTACGCATAAAACACCATACCGCCGTCTGCTGCGCGCCCAATCGAAACGTCCGCCGGACAGTCCGCGACAAGCGCGAATGTATCGCGCGTAAACGAATTGGCATTTGTTAGATAGATCTCGGTCTCGTCCGAGGCGAGCTGAAAGGACGCGTGGATTTCGCCATTCTGTACGCGGTCTTTTCCCGAAAGAAAGACCACGAGATAATCCCCCGCCTCCAGCGTTTGATCCGGCAACGCAAACCGAAACGGAGCGGAAGCATCGTCGGAGAGAAAATATCCCTTCAGTGAAACGGCTTTGGAGGAGCGATTATACAACTCGACCCACTCGCTGCGATCTCCGTCCTGGTCGATCAACGTAAAACTGTTTTTTTGCAGCACTTCGTTGATGCAGACGGGGTCCGTACCGTCTGTTTCCAGAACGGTCGGCGTCTCAAAGGTCAATGTGCTGTTTTTAGCCGCGGGCGTTGGATAGGCGCTGTATTTTCCATCCGGCAAAACGGCTAATCCCGTCGCAAGAGATGCATCCCATGCGAGCGAGTCGATGATTGTGCCGCTCGCGTCCGCAAGGTAGATTGCGGTGTCATTCGCGCCGATGCGAAAGTCCACCTGAACAGAACCGTCGTCCGCGGCTTTTTCCGACGCGCCGTTCAGTTTGCAAACCAGATATTCTCCCGCTCCCAGCGTTCCTGCACGCAGTTGATATCTCTTCGCCGTTGCCGGATTGTCGCTCAGGAAAAAGTCCTCCAGGCGAATTGCCTCGCTTGACGCGTTATATAGTTCAACCCATGCTTCTCCGTCGTTGGGATAGGGCAAAATTTCAGATAGGATGAGCCCGTCTTCGGAAACATCGTAAATATCGGAAAGCGAATCTGCAATCTCATCCGGCGGCGCGTTCGGCGTCGTGACCAGCGCGTACCCATAGGTGCCGTCCGCGCGGCATGCATAAGCGACATCCGTTGGCAATGCGGGCAGCGTCAGTTCCTGCACCAGGCCATAATAGGGATCGGTCAGAAACAGATTCTCTCCGCTTTTGCTCAGTCCAAAGCCGGCAATCGGCGCATCAGGGTCCTCCACGCCGTCTGCACTGGTCAAATATAAAACGATATAACCACCCGCCGGGATGGTTACATCGCCAAATACAAACTTATGGAGATTGCGCAGATTATCCGAAAAGCCATAGCCTTTTAGGTTGATCGCCGTATTTGTGCCGTTATAGAATTCCACCCAATCCGGCGAACCGAGCGTTTCCGACGTAATCGAAAACTGATTGCTTGAAACAACTTCACTGATGACTAGACCGCTCGAAATCTTTCCCGTCGAGCAGCCAACGCAGCTGAATAAAACAGCCGCTACAAGCAGATAAATGAAAACTTGTACGGTTCCCTTTTTACGCATGTGTTTATTATAGCACACAGGATTCTCATCTTCCTTGTTTCTTGTTCGATCCGAATGTAAATGACTTTGTCCGAAAAATGACATTTCTCGGTTTCGTTCACTGCAAAAAATGTGCTCCGTTCATCACTTATCCTTCCGGCAACTCGCGGATCACCAGAATATCGCTGACCGCTCTGCCGTCCCGATACGGCACATTGATGACGCCATCTTGCGCCAGCAACACGCTGGACTGCCCGCCATCCATGTTATAGGCGCTCACAAGACCGAGATCCTGACAAAACTGGGACAGTTCCTGCATCGTCATACCGTTCGAAGCGCGGGATCTGCCGTCCACGGCGATAAACGCATAGTGCCCCGGTTCAAAATAGCCGAGCGCGGTGCGCGGGTTCGCCACCTGCACGCGACTGCGAAACTTGGTCTTCGCCTGTCCGTTTTCGTCCAGCAGGGCCGGCCCGAACACCCATGTTTGATATGCGTTCATGCCGGAGAGCAAATCCTTGGTCAATGTATTATTCTTGTAAGTCACGAGCACGCCGTCGCTCTGCAGCACGGCGATATCCCAGTCCTTTGTGACGCGGTCTAAAAAAACCTCCCCGTTTCGCACCACCGGGCCAAACAGATGAATCGAGTAAAAATCTCCGTTCATGGCGACAATCCCACCGCTCACCGAATCGAAAATCTTCCGAACGGACTCCGCGCCTCCGCGAAATTTTTCTCTGCCAAACGCGGTGGCAAAACAGGTGATATCCTGCACATAGATGTCGGCTACATGATAGTTGCTGTTGCCCGCGCGGCCGGACAGGATATGAACGGAGACGTTTGCGCTCTTATAGTTCCCCCTTCCGTCGTCCTGAACGCCCGTATAGGAGAAGCGGTCAAACAACCGCTCGTCGCACAATCCGCTGGAAATCCGCTCACCAAACGAAACCCAATCCGATATGCCGCCGCAAGCATAAAAGAGCGCTGCGCGCACATCGGTTCCGTCGATCTCCCCGTTTCTCGTAAAATCGAGATCGGGACGCTTCTCTTCCGACAGCCTGGCAAACGCGATGCCGCGCAGCATCATCGCCGCGTCCGCCGCGCTTGTTACCTGGTCTCCGTTTAAATCTCCAACATACGGCGCTTCCTCAGCGGCGGCGCTTGGTGCGGCAGAAAACGCCGCAATCAGCAAAAGGAGCGGTAGAAATAAATAAAAGATGCTTCTCTTCTTCATGCAAGCAAATGGTTCTCTTCGTTTATTTGGCTTCTCGCGGATTCAGTGACGCTTGTACGATTGTATTGAAGCTTATATCGTGCAAGAACGCTTCGTGTCACAATAGTTCACATCACGCAAAGAAAAACCTTGTCAATCATCATAACACGTTTTCGGGCGTTATGGTAGAATGAACGTGTGCACCCTTGCACAAGTGTTTGTGCGCACTTCTTCCAATGTGACTTTGTGTTTTTTGCTTGTCTTCAAAAAACACGGATTCGCCTCCATGAACCATTAAACAATCATCAAAATCAACCATCGAAAGGTGTGTTTACCTACATGAAAATAGGACAATTCAGCGACTCTTTCCTTCCGATTGTAGACGGTGTTGGTCGCGTGGTATACAACTATGCG
>JAQVML010000006.1 GCA_028703645.1 Eubacteriales bacterium | reverse complement strand
AAAATCAGCCGGATTTTACTTTCATTGGTTTGTACTTTTGTGTGAAAAAAAGCGCCCGTAAAACGGGCGCAAAGAAAACGCAAAACGGCTGATCAGTCGATTGCGGGGAAAGAGACGGTAATCGTGGTTCCGATGCCAAGCTTGCTCTGTAGTTGTACCGTCGCATCCATCGTCTCCGCCGAATGTTTGACGATGGAGAGCCCAAGCCCCGTGCCGCCGATCTGTTTGTTTCTGCTGCGGTCTACGCGATAGAAGCGCTCGAAGACCCGAGAAAGATGTTCCTCCGGAATACCGATGCCTGTGTCGGATACGCCGAGCTCAATCCGCGAACCCTCGCGCTTTAATGTGACGCCGACGCTCCCGTTTGAGGTGTTGTACTTAATCGCGTTATCAACCAGGTTTTGAACGATCTCCTCGAGCACCTTGGGAATACCGCGCACATTGGCGGGCGCGCAATGTGCGTTGAGTGTAACGCCCGCTTTTTCCGCCTGCGGTTGCAAGCGCTGGCAAACGTCCTCGCAGATGGCCTTGAGGTCGACCGTGACCATCTCCGGTAGCGAGGTTTTTTCATCCAACTGGGACAGGCGAATGATGTCTTCAATCAGGGACATGAGCTGTGCAGCCTCCGCGTAAATTTTTCCGGCAAAGCGCTTGGTGTCTTCCTGCTTTGCTACGCCGTCACGCATGATCTCCGCATACCCCAGAATGGACGTCAGCGGGGTTTTCAGCTCGTGGGAAACATTTGCCGAGAATTCGCGGCGCATCTGCTCCGCCGCGACGCGATCGGAGATGTCGAGTACCAAAACCACCGTGCCGGCGGGGGATTGCTGATCTGTCACCTGACTGGCTAGCACCTGATACGTGCTTGCGCCGCGCGTCAACGTCGCCTGACCGGAACCGCTGACCTTTGCTTGCTCCAGCGCTTGCTGAAGAGCAACACTGCGGCTGAGCATCAACACATGCGACCCAACGACGCTCTTTGACTCCACGCCGAAGATGTGCGCCGCGCTGCCGTTGATCGCGAGCATGCGCTCTCCCGAATCGAGCAGGATAAACCCTTCGCGCATGTTTTCGGTGACTGCCGTAAATTCGCGCTGCTTTTCGGAGAGCGCCGCCATTCGGCTGATGATCTCGCGGCGCTGATGCTCCATATTGGTCAGTAGCGGGGCAAGCTCGTCATAGGTTACGTTGCCGAGCGGGTCTTCCAGATTGAGCGCGTTGATAGGTTGCACGATCGTTTTCGCGGCGTAACGCGCAAAGAAGGCGGAGATTACGATGATTGCAAGTAGAACCAGCAACATGGTCGGCACCATTGCGCCGAGCATGCCAAGCACGCTCTTTTGACTGCTGGCAACGCGAAGAACACGGCCATCCGGCAAAAGTCTAGCATAATAATAGTTCTTCATCAACTGCGTCTCGGAATAGCGGCTGCTGGTACCAATCCCGTTTTGATGTGCGGAGACGATCTCCGGTCGGCTTGCGTGGTTTTCCAGCGTGGTAACATCCGAAGAGGTATCAAACAGCACGGTTCCGTCCGAGTCGATCAGCGTAACGCGATCTTTGGAAGGCAAGCCTGCGAAGAACGCCGACTCGTCCTTGGTTGCGGTTAAGCCGCTTTTAATATAATCGTTCTCAGCGGCAAGCTCCGAAAACACGAGGTTTTCAAACGAGCGATACTGCGCGAGCAGAATCACGCCGCCGAGCAGCAGGGCCGCAATCAGCGAGGAGAGAAATATGTTCCAGAATATTCGTTTTCTCATGCAATATGCTCCCAGTGTGATAAAGAGTTGCTCCGTTTAGCAGGAATCGAAGCGCCGGATGACGAGCGAAGGTTTCTCATTCGCCGAAACGATAGCCAACACCGCGCACGGTCTCCACAAATCTGCCGCATCTGCCTAGTTTGGTGCGAAGCGTTTGCACATGCACGTCAACCGTGCGCGTGCCGCCTTCATAATCATAACCCCAAACAGTCTCCAAAAGCTGCTCCCTTGTGTAGGCGCGGCCCATGTTTTCCATCAACCACGCAAGCAGGGAGAATTCCTTATACGTCAGGTTGACGATTTGGCCGGACACGGTTACGGCGTGCCGCGCGATATCCACGACCAGATCTCCGTGCGTGAGGCGTTCCGCGCTCGTCTTCATGCCGCTTCTGCGCAGCAGCGCTTTGACGCGCGCCACCAGCTCCGCCATGCCAAACGGTTTTGCAATATAATCGTCCGCGCCAAGATCGAGGCCGGAGACCTTGTCAAACTCCGTCGATTTGGCGGTGATCATCATGACAGGGATGGAGGTCGTTCCGGCGTTTGCACGGATTTTTTTCAGGATCGTGAGTCCGTCCTCGCCGGGCAGCATGATGTCGAGCAGAATCATGGAAGGCTTCTCGTCTGCACTAGCTGCAAAGAACGCAGCGCCATCCGGGAAGCCTTTTGCCGCTAGTCCCGTTTGATTGAGCGTATAGACCACCAGCTCGCGAATGTTCGCGTCGTCTTCCACATAATAAATCATAGCTCGGCACCTTTATGAACACCGGTAATCGAGTATTCCGCCCATTCGGCGATGTTTTGCGCGTGGTCGCCTATGCGCTCGAAATACTTCGCGATCATGAGCAGATCGATCGCCTGCTCGCCGTTGTCGGGATCGTTACGGATCAAATCGATGAGCTCGCCCTTGATGGTATCAAACAGATCGTCGATCACGTCGTCCATCTCAATGATGTCTCGCGCGAGCGTGAGGTCTTTGTTGATAAACGCGTCGATGCTGCCGGATACCATCCTAATGGAGGCTTCCGCCATCTGCGGCAGGTGTTCCAACGATTTGATGTACGGCTTTCCGGCGAGATAGATCACGATGCCGGAGATATCGGAGGCTTGATCGCCAATGCGCTCCATGTCCGTAATCATCTTCAGCGCGGCGGAGATCAGACGAAGGTCTTTTGCGACGGGTTGCTGCTGCAAGAGCAGCTTTAAGCAGAGGGATTCGATGTCCCGCTCCTTTTGATCCACCTCGTGGTCAAACGTGATCGCGTGGTTTGCGGACTCGACGTCCTGCTTGATCAACGCCTCGCTCGCGGATTGTATCGCGTGCTCGATCAGCGCGCCCATTTCGAGCAACTCCTGATTCAATAGACGCAGCTGTTCCTCAAATGTGTTTCGCATTAACCGAACCTCCCCGTAATGTAATCTTCCGTCCGTTTGTCGCGTGGGATGCTGAATAGCTTTTCCGTGTTTCCATACTCAATGATTTCACCGAGCAGGAAGAAGGCGGTGTTGTCGGAGATACGAGCGGCCTGTTGCATGTTGTGCGTTACAATGATTATAGTATATTTTTCACGCAACGTCACGCAAAGGTCTTCAATTCTGCTCGTCGAAATCGGGTCGAGTGCGCTGGTCGGCTCGTCCATGAGCACGACCTCCGGCTCCACCGCGAGCGCGCGCGCAATGCAAAGGCGCTGCTGCTGACCGCCGGAGAGCCCGAGCGCGTCCTTTTTGAGGCGATCTTTGAGCTCGCCCCAAATCGCTGCTCCCCGAAGCGACTGCTCGACGATATCGTCCAGCTTTGCCTTCCCGCGAACGCCATGTGTACGCGGGCCGTAGGCGACGTTTTCATAGACGCTCATCGGGAAGGGATTCGGCTTTTGAAACACCATGCCGACACGCTTTCGTAATAGCGTCGTATCCAAACTGCCGTTGTAGATATCTTGCCCGTCGAGCAATACGTTGCCTGTGATGCGGCAGCCCTCGACGAGATCGTTCATGCGATTGAGCGTGCGCAGAAGCGTACTCTTGCCGCAACCGCTCGGGCCGATGAACGCCGTAATCTGCCGCTCTGGAATTTTTAACTCTACGTTTTTCAGAGCATGCAACTGCCCGTAGTAGAGGTCGAGATCGGATATTTCAAACTTGTTCATATCGTGTTTCCTTTAACATTGTTTTCACGCGGTTATATTTTTCGTTTGCTGACGCGCTTCGCCAGCGTGGCGGAGAGCGCGTTGATGCCCACGACGATGACCAGCAGCACCACCGCGGTCGCATAGGTCTGATTGATGTAGAGCCCCTCTTGCGAGAGCGCGTACATATGCACAGAGAGCGTTCGCGCGGAGTCCATAATGCCCGAGACGGTGTCTGAAGAGGTGCCAGCCGTATACAAGAGCGCCGCGGTCTCGCCGACCGTGCGGCCAACGCCGAGGATCACGCCCGCGAGGATGCCGGGGATTGCGTCCGGCAGAACCACGCGAAACACCGTGCGCAGTCTTCCCGCGCCGAGGCCGAAGCTGCCCTCGCGATAGCTGTCCGGCACGCTCATCAGCGCTTCTTCCGAAGTGCGCAGGATCACGGGCAGTATCATGATGGAGATCGTGAGTGCGCCCGAGAGCATTGAAAAGCCGAGCTTGAGCGCGGTGACGAAGAACAGCATGCCGAAAAGCCCGTATACGATCGAGGGAATGCCCGCAAGCGTCTCCGCGTTCATGCGGATCACGCGAACCAGCTTGCTGCCGCGCTTTGCGTACTCCACCAGATAGACCGCGGCGAACACACCCAGCGGAACCGCGATGAGCAGCGAGAGCGCCGTCATGAGGATCGTGTTGAGCAGCGCGGGCATGAGGGAGAGGTTGTCGGTGGTGTACTTCCACTCAAAGAGCTTCCAGGTGAGGTTGGGAACGCCTTTGTAGAGAATGTATCCAACCACGAACAACAACGCGCCTACGGTGACGATCGTCGCAAAATAGACCAATAGACGAAGGAGAAAAGCCGAAATCTTCTGTTGTTTCATGCTTTATTCCCCCTTTTTGTGAGTGAAAAGAGAAAGTTGATGATCAAGATGAAGACAAAGAGGACTACCGCGGTGGCAATCAGCGCCTCGCGGTGCAGGTCGGCCGAATAGCCCATCTCCATGACGATGTTGGTCGTGAGGGTGCGCAGTCCCTTCAGAATTCCCTGCGGCATGCGTGGTTGGTTGCCCGCAACCATGATGACCGCCATGGCTTCACCGATCGCGCGGCCGATGCCGAGGATGACGGCTGCGGTCACGCCGCTCTTTGCCGCGGGCAGTATGATGGAAAACACCGAGCGCTCATGGGTTGCGCCCAGCGCAAGCGCGCCTTCGTAATAAGAGGCATCGACTGCGTTGAGCGAGCTTTCCGATACCGTAATGACCGTAGGAAGAATCATAATGGCGAGCACGATGCTCGCGGCGAGCATGCTGCCGCGCCCGCCGAGCATGGGAACGATCACCACGAGCCCGAAAAAGCCGTAGACGACGGAAGGAATTCCCGCGAGAAGCTGAACCGCGGGTTTGACCAGGCTAACGACGCGTTTGCTGGCAAAGCGCGAGAGGAAGATCGCCGTCAGCACACCGATTGGAACACCGAGCACAAGCGCGCCTGCGGTGACATAAATGCTGCCGAGAATCATTGGCAGAATGCCGTAGATATCGTTGCCGGGCTTCCAAACCGTGCCAAAGAGAAACTGAAACACGCCGATTTTCGCAATGGCAGGCACGCCGCTGACCAGAAGAAATACGGTAATCAGCAGAACGGCTAAAATACTAACGCAGGCAGCGGCGAGAAATAGGATTCTCGCCGCGCCTTCGCGTACTTGGTTATTTCGTCCCGCTGCGGTTTCTCGCTTGAGGGAGTTTTTATTATTCATCCAAGTCGCTCCAAGTCTTTGATTTCGATATTACTGCACATCCGCCCAGTTGAGGGTTTCGCCAACGTAGATCTGGCGAACCTGCTCAGCCGTGAGGCCGGAGATCGGGTTGTCGTTGTTGACGATGATCGCGATACCGTCGATTGCGATGACGGTCGGGGTGACGCCTGCGGCAAGCTCGCTGTCCTTGAGTTCGCGGGACGCCATACCGATGTCGCAGTTGCCTTCGATGGCCATCTTGACGCCGGTGCTGGAGTCGCTCATCTGGATTTCGATTTCAGCATTGGGGTTGAGCGCCATGTAGGCTTCTTTAAGCTTTTCCATGACCGGGGTGACGGAAGAGCTGCCGGCGACTACGACCTTGCCAGCTACGGTGCTGCCGGCAAACGTGGGCGCATTGTCAACACTCGCGATATACTTGTTATCCTGAATGACGGCCTGGCCTTCTGCGCTGAGGATGAAGTCGATGAACGCCTGGGCTGCTTCGGAAACATTCGCCTGGGTTGCAATGTTGAATGGACGGGCTACTTTGTATGCGCCGCTCTTGATGTTCTCAACGGTCGCATCCGCTCCGTCGATCTGGAGGGCTTTCACGGTGTCATTCAGAGAACCGAGGGAGATGTAGCCGATGGCGGCAACGTTGCCCGAAACGGTCTGGAGAACGACGGAGGTGCTGTTGACGATTTCGGCGTCCAGCGTGGTGTAGTCTACCTTTTTGCCATCGGCATCCTTTTGCTCAACACCCATCAGCTCGATGAACGCGCCGCGGGTGCCGCTGCCGTCCTCACGGGAGACGACGACGATGTCTTTGTCAAAGGCTGCCGGTGCTGCGGGGGCTTCGGTCGCTTCCGCTGCGGGAGCCTGCGTGGCTTCGGTTGCGGGGGCTTCGGTCGCCTCGGGCGCGGCGGGTGTGGTGGCGCAAGCAGCAAGGCCCGCTACCATGGTCAGTGCGATCAGCATCGCAGTGAGTTTTTTCATCATGAACGTTTCTCCTTTTATTTTCTTTCTCATGGCCTTAGGATAAACGAGCATTGTTTGATCAAAATATCAAGCAGATTAAATCTATGTAAAATCGCAAAAGGGGATTATCAAATACAACGATTGCCGATGAGCGCGAAAAATCTTGCGTCATTCGACTGGCTTTTGCCGTAAACTTGCAATCAGAGGCACTTTTCGTTATAATACTTCGGTCGGCGCATCCGCCTTTTTTCTGCGGAATACCGGCGATTTTGAGAAACCGGATGAAAGACAAGCAAATTTCTTTGCGATGGCTTGATATCGGAAAAGAGAAACACATGCAGACAAGCGATTTTGCTTACGACCTGCCCAAAGAACTGATTGCGCAAACACCGATCGCGGATCGATCCGCCTCGCGTCTGTTGGTCTACAACCGCGCGACGAAGACGATCGAAGATCGCGTTTTTTCCGATATCACGCAATATTTGACCCCGAAGGACGTACTTGTTCGAAACAACACCCGCGTTCTGCCCGCAAGGCTCTTTGCCCACCGCGCGGACACAGGTGGCAACATGGAGTTTCTTCTATTAAAAAGAACGGGTGAAAAAATCTGGGAATGCCTCGCAAGACCCGCAAGAAGAGCGGTCGTCGGGCGGGAATATATCGTAAACGAAGAATTGGGCATCCGCGTTCTGGGTGATACCGATGCGGACGGCGGAAAGCAGATTGAGCTATTGTACGACGGTATCTTTGAAGAGGTGCTCGATCGCGCGGGTCAGATGCCTCTGCCGCCGTATATCACGGAGCGTCTCGCGGACAAGAACCGCTATCAAACGGTCTACGCGCAGACCAACGGCTCCGCCGCGGCGCCGACCGCCGGGCTGCACTTCACCAACGAACTGCTCGGCAAGATCAAAGAACAAGGAACTGACATCGTCGACATTCTGCTGCATGTGGGGCTTGGCACATTTCGGCCCGTTGCGGAAGACAAGATTGAAGACCACGTGATGCACAAGGAGTATTACGAGGTTTCGCCGGAGGCGGCAAACCGAATCAACCTCGCGCGGGAAAACGGCGGACGTATCTTTGCCGTCGGTACCACGAGCTGCCGCACGCTGGAGAGCGTGACGACTCAAGACGGCGTCGTGCAGCCCGGCAAGGACTGGACGGGCATCTACATCACGCCCGGCTATCGCTTTCGCGCGGTCGATGCGTTGATTACGAATTTTCACCTCCCGGAATCAACGCTGTTGATGCTCGTTTCCGCGCTGATGGGTCGGGAAGAAGCGCTCCGCTGCTATGAACACGCGATCAAAGAACGCTATCGCTTCTTCAGCTTCGGAGATGCAATGTTGATTTTGTAATATTTTGCACAATAGAATCGATCAAAGACGAATTCAACAGAAAGAACAGAGGGAAGAGCCGTATGGCATACCCGTTTACATTTGACCTCAAGCATGTCTGCAAGCAGAGCGGGGCGCGATATGGCGTGCTGCATACGCCGCATGGAGACATTGAAACACCGATCTTTATGCCCGTCGGCACACAAGCGACCGTCAAGGCGATGACTCCGCGGGATCTATTGGATGTGAGTGCAAACATCATACTCGGAAACACGTACCACCTCTATCTCCGACCCGGGCACAAGCTCGTGGAGGAGGCGGGAGGGCTTCATAAGTTCATGCATTGGGATCGGCCGATTTTGACCGATAGCGGCGGATTTCAGGTGTTTTCGCTCGCCAAGATCAATGACATCAAAGAGGACGGCGTCATGTTCCGCTCCCACATCGACGGCAGTAAGCATTTCTTTACGCCGGAGTCGGTCATGGAGGTGGAGCAAGCGCTTGGCGCGGATATCGCGATGTGCTTTGACGAGTGCGCACCGTATCCGTCCGATCGAAAATACACGATCGATGCGATGGAGCGCACGCACCGCTGGGCCGAGAGATGCCAAAACGCGCACACTCGCGAAGATCAGGCGCTGTTTGGCATCGTGCAGGGCGGCATGTTTGGTGACCTTCGCATTCAGAGCGCGAAAACGATCACCGGAATGGATTTTCCCGGATTCGGCATCGGCGGCCTCAGCGTCGGTGAACCGAAAGCCGTCATGTATGAAATGCTGGAGACCATGATGCCCTACATGCCGGAGCATAAGCCGCGCTATCTCATGGGCGTCGGGAGCCCCGATTGCTTGCTGGAAGGCGTATTGCGCGGAATCGACATGTTCGACTGCGTGCTGCAAACCCGCGCGGGCAGAAACGGCATGGCGCTCACGCGACACGGGCGCATGACGATGAAAAACGCAAAATATGAGCACGATCATACCCCGTTGGAAGAGGGCTGCGACTGCTATTGCTGCCAGAACTTCACGCGGGCCTACATTCGCCATCTCGTCAAGGAGAAGGAGATTCTCGGAGCCCAGCTTCTGACCATGCACAACCTGCGATTCTCTTTGAAACTCATGGAGGACGTGCGCCGCGCAATTCAAGAGGATCGTTTTGGCGATTTTGCGCGCGAGCTGCTGGAACAGGGAATCTACGATTGATCGCTTATCATATGGATCGCTTATAATTCAGGGAAACGGATCGTTAAGAGGCGAAATATTTGAAGACGATGGTTTGTAAAACCGAAGAAGAGACGCAAGCGCTCGGCAGCAAGCTGATTCGCATGCTGCCCGTGCCTTCGTTTCTCGCGCTCTACGGCGATCTCGGCGCGGGCAAGACCGCGTTGGTGCGCGGCATGGGCGAGCAGGCGGGCACGCGCGAGGTGCGCTCGCCAACGTTTACCATCGTGCATGAATACGAAACCAGTCCGCGGCTGATCCACTTTGACGCATATCGCCTCTCGGACGCAGATGAGCTATTCGCCATCGGGTTTGAGGAGTATCTGGCGCAGAATGCCGTGGTCGTATTGGAGTGGGCGGAACGCGTGCCGGAGGCGCTGCCAAAAGAGCGGCTGGAAATTCGCCTGCTTGGCAGCGGAGAAGAGCCGCGCACGTTGGAGTTTCACCCATTGGGGAAGCAATATGAAAGCGTGGTGAACGCGCTATGATGATGCTCGCAATCGAGGCCACGTCCGCCATCGCAACAGTGGCGCTGTTTCAAGACGGCAATTTGCTTGCGGAACGGGAAGCGGACGCGAGTAAAAAGCACGCTGAGACGCTTCTGCCGCTCATCGACGAATTATTAGAAGAAAATGGGGCTACGATCTCGCAGATCGACCTGTTTGCGGTCGATATCGGCCCGGGCTCGTTTACGGGCGTACGCATCGGCGTGAGCATTGTCAACGCGCTTGCGTTTGCGACGGGAAAGAAGATTGTGCCCATCAACGCGCTCTATGCGCTCTCTCTTGGCGCGGGTGAAACTGAACGCCCGATTGCCGCGATGATCGATGCGCGAAACGGCAACGCATATGCCGCGCTGTATCAGGCGGGGCAGACGCTCCTTGACCCCTGTGCGGTCGAGATCGAGACATGGAAAGCGAAATTACCGCCGGATACGGTGTTGATTGGGGACACGCAAGCCGAAACGAAGACGGTTCCGCGCGCAAGTTTGGTTGGTCGGGCCGCGCTCCTGCACCCGGAGTTGGCGGCAGATGAAGTTGAGCCGGTCTATCTTCGCCCGTCTCAGGCGGAGCGAACGAAACAGAATTCCGTCAGGGAGGCATGACGATGGCTGAGGAGATCGTTCGCCCTATGGAGCGAAAGGATGTCAACCGCGTACACGAGATCGAATGCACCTGTTTCCGCTCGCCGTGGTCCAAGCTCGCGCTCGCAGGCGAACTGCGCAACGAGGTGGCGCATTATCTCGTGATGGAGTCGGACGGGGTCATCTGCGGATATGGCGGCATGTGGCTGCTCTTTGAGGAGGCGCATGTGACCAACGTTGCCATCATGCCGGAATACCGCGGTAAAGGGTGTGGCAAACGCCTGATGCTCGCCATGATGCGCCACGCGGTCAAGCAAGGTGCGGAGAAGATGACGTTGGAGGTGCGTGAAGGGAATATGGTCGCGCAGCATCTATATGCACGACTGGGATTCGAGCAAAACGGCTTTCGAAAGGGCTATTATTCCGACACGGGCGAAGGTGCGCTGATTTTATGGAACGAAGACATACAACAAACGATAAACAGGGAGAGACAAGCAAATGAAACCGTATGAACAATGGCAGAAGCTGGTTGAGACGGAGCGGCAGCAGGCGGAACACGACGCCTTTTGGAATGCATACTTCGAAAAAGAGACCGAGGCGTACCGCGCAATCCTGACCGAGAACACGGAAAAATTAACGGGTACGCACGCGGAGCTTTCCGATCGCTTTCAGATGAGCGTGGAGGAGTTTGCGGGTTTTCTCGACGGCATTAACACGAGCCTGAAGAAGGAAGTCAATCTCGACGAGCTCGACGTGAACACCGCGCTCAAGCTCGACATCGACTTTGAGAAGCTCTACTTCAACATGCACAAAGCCAAGGCAAACTGGCTGTATACGCTCAAGGAGTGGGACGCGGTATTGAGCGAAGACAAGCGCAAGGACATCACGAAAGAGTATCGCCAGAGCAATATCTTCGTTCGTGAAACAAAAGTCGGCAGAAATGATCCCTGCCCCTGTGGCAGCGGGAAGAAGTATAAGGCTTGCTGCGGCAAAAATGCTTAAGGCAGGTTAACGCAAGCGAAGCCGAGCGGCGCGGGGGAGAAAAAACAGGGGATCTTTTTGTCAATTTCGGTTGACATAATGTTCCCTCGCCGCTATAATTAATCTTCGGAACTCGCTTCCTGCGCCTGTAGCTCAGCAGGATAGAGCAACGGCCTTCTAAGCCGTAGGTCCCGGGTTCGAATCCCTGCAGGCGCGCCAAATTGCACGACACCCCGGCGCGTAAAGAGCCAGGGTGTCGGGCAAGTTTCTTCAAGGGATACGCCGAAATCGCGGCGGTTCCGGTATGGTGGGTATAGCTCAGTTGGCTAGAGTGCCTGGTTGTGGCCCAGGAGGTCGTGGGTTCGAGCCCCACTACTCACCCCATTTTACCGATTCTGCGTACTATGGGGTGTCGCCAAGCGGTAAGGCACCAGACTTTGACTCTGGCATTCGTAGGTTCAAATCCTGCCACCCCAGCCAGTTTTGATCCGCTAGCTCAGTTGGTAGAGCACCTGACTTTTAATCAGGTTGTCCGGAGTTCGACCCTCCGGCGGATCACCATTTTTCCTTTCGGTCATGATCTTTGTGCGGGTGTGGCGGAATTGGCAGACGCGCCAGATTTAGGTTCTGGTGCCCGAAAGGCGTATGGGTTCAAGTCCCTTCGCCCGCACCAAAACATGCGACCGATTCCTGCGGGAGTAGCTCATTTGGTAGAGCGCAGCCTTGCCAAGGCTGAGGTGGCGGGTTCGAGCCCCGTTTCCCGCTCCATTCATAAGCGGACAACTACTTTGCCTGTTTATGAATGGAGATTTTCTTTTTCGCACGATACAACTTCATTCACCGCGTGCAGGTATAGTGTAGCGGTAACACATTAGCCTTCCAAGCTGAGATCACGGGTTCGAGTCCCGTTACCTGCTCCAAGCCAAAACCCCGTCGAGAGACGGGGTTTTGGCATATGTACTTCTGCATGGTTTATTCCGAACATCATTGTATTCTCGCAGAGAAAAATTGCAGCTATGTTTGATGCGGAATGGTTGACGCAACGCCATTGCTGAGATTACAATCTTACATAGCGCATTCGAGCGATTTAGTTTCTCTAATAGAGGCGCAAATCGCAATAGTACTCAGGGCAGACGAAGAGTATTGATGTCCTCCAGTACGGAGATTGGCGCGATTGCCGTATATTTCGAGGACGATACCTTTTATGACGCGGAGAAAGAGAAGCCGTTTTCCTATTTTGTTTGGGATGAGAATGCGGGTTGGCTCAATCTCAATGGCGTTACAATCGACGGAGTGAGGCAACTCCCGCTGAAGAACAGGCTTTATCTGGTTGCGCAGGAAGCAATCAAGCAATCAAACGGAACTGAAGACGGGTTCAACTATATCTCCGTCCCGGAATATTCGACGAAAGACTCGGATGCCATCTATCGGGAGCACATGATTTATGAAACACCGGAAGAGCGCGAAAGTAATGAAAACTATCAAATACTCTACTTCTCGTTTGAGAATGCGAATCAGTAGATCAACAGTTTTCAAGATCCGGAGTGACTCGACGCGATTGAGAGAACACTTTCACTCCAAAGCGTCCTAAAACCGACCTTGCGCTCTTTTATAAAAAACAAAATAAGCGATTTTAAAAAGCTCTTGCGAAC
>JAQVML010000310.1 GCA_028703645.1 Eubacteriales bacterium | reverse complement strand
CATTCATTTTGAACACGCGTTTTATCGGCGGGATATTGGCGCGCTTGCCATCTCCACAGCGGAACAGGGAGAAAAAAGAATTGATGGTTGAACGAATCTATGTGGAAAAACAGTCTGCGTTCGCGCAGGAAGCGCACGCGGCGCTCGCGGATATTCACAATGTGCTCGGCATTTCGAGCGTAAGTGAACTTCGAATCCTCAACCGTTATGACGTGGAGGGCGTGGATTCCGCACTCTTTTCCGCCTGCCGGTTTACCGTGTTTGCCGAGCCGCAGATCGACTCCACCTATGATGAAATACCTGCCGGAGCGGACGCGGTGTTCGCGGTGGAATATCTGCCGGGCCAGTTTGACCAGCGCGCGGAGGCCTGCGCGCAGTGCATCGCGCTATTGACGCAGCGGGAAGCGCCGCTGGTGCGCACCGCGCGGGTGTATCTGCTTCGCGGCGGGATCAGCGCGCAAGAACTTACCGCGATCAAACAATACATCATCAACCCCGTTGAGGCACGCGAAGCCGCGCTGGCGAAGCCGATTTCGCTCGCGCTTGCGTCCGAGACGCCGGAGCGGATCTTGGTGCTCACGGGATTTTGCGAAAAAAGCGAGGCGGAGCTTTTCGGCCTCATCGCGGAATATGGACTCGCGATGGATCAGGATGATCTACTCTGCTGTCAGGAATATTTTCGGCAGGAGCGGCGCGATCCTACCTTGACCGAGCTGAAACTGCTCGACACCTATTGGTCGGATCACTGTCGACATACAACGTTTCTCACCGCGCTGGATGCGGTGGAGTTTTCCGATTTGCGCGCGCAAGAGACGTATGAAACATATCTGTTATTGCGCGAACGCCTCGACGTTAAAAAGCCGGTAACACTTATGGACATGGCGACGATTGCCGCAAAATGGCTCAAGCGCGAGGGCAAACTCCAAAATCTCGACGAATCCGACGAGATCAACGCCTGCACGGTCAAGACCACGATTGTGGTCGATGGCGAGTCGCAGGACTGGCTCGTGCTCTTTAAGAACGAAACGCACAATCACCCGACGGAGATTGAGCCTTTCGGCGGGGCCGCCACCTGCATCGGCGGCGCGATTCGCGATCCGCTCTCGGGTCGCGCGTTTGTCTATCAGGGGATGCGCCTCACCGGCGCGGGTGACCCGCGAAAGCCGTATGCCGAGACGCTGCCCGGTAAGTTGCCACAGCGAAAGATCGTTACAACAGCCGCCGCGGGCTACAGCTCCTACGGCAACCAAATCGGACTCGCGACCGGGCTTGTGGACGAGATCTATCACGAGGGATTTGTTGCCAAGCGCATGGAGATCGGCGCTGTGGTCGGCGCGGCTCCCGCGAAAAACGTCCGCCGCGAGGTTCCTTCGGCGGGCGACGTCGTGCTGCTGCTCGGCGGCAAGACGGGACGCGATGGTTGCGGCGGCGCGACCGGCTCCTCCAAGGCGCACTCGTCGGATTCCCTTGCGCAGTGCGGCGCGGAAGTGCAAAAAGGCAACGCGCCGGAGGAGCGAAAGCTCCAGCGCCTGTTTCGCTCTCCCGAAGCCGCGCTTCTCATCAAGCGTTGTAACGATTTTGGCGCGGGCGGCGTGAGCGTCGCCATCGGCGAACTCGCGGACGGCGTCGCGGTCGATCTCGATCGCGTGCCGGTCAAATATGAGGGGCTTAACGGAACCGAGCTTGCTATCAGCGAATCGCAGGAGCGCATGGCGGTCGTCGTCGCGCGCGCGGATGTCGCGCGCTTTGTGGAACTCGCCGGGGCGGAAAACCTGCAAGCGACGGCGGTTGCAAGCATCACCGAAGAACCGCGATTGACGATGGATTGGCGCGGGGAGCGAATCGTAGACATCAAGAGAAGCTTTATCGACAGCAACGGCGCGCAAAAGCACACACGCGCGCGCATTGAGCCGCCGAAAACGGGCGAGAGCCAGGCGCAGAACGGCGAGTTTTTCGCGCGGTACCGCGCGCTGGTCTCCGACCTGAACATCTGCTCCAAACAGGGCTTAAGCGAACGCTTTGACTCCACTGTCGGGGCATATACGGCGCTAATGCCGTTTGGCGGCGCGCGCCAGAAAACGCCCGCGCAGGCGATGGCGGCGAAGCTGCCGCTCACGAGCGGGCAAACGGATGCCTGCACGCTGATGGCGTGGGGGTATGATCCACTGATTTCCGAATCTTCGCCGTATTCGGGCGGATATGCCGCCGTGGTCAGCTCGCTTTGCAAGCTCGCCGCGACCGGGGCACCGCTCGGCGAACGGTACTTGAGTTTTCAGGAATATTTCGGCAAGCCCGGCAAGGATGCCTCCCGCTGGGGAAAGCCTGCCGCAGCGTTGCTGGGAGCTATGCAGGCACAGCTCGACTTCGGCGTTGCCGCCATCGGCGGAAAGGACAGCATGAGCGGCTCGTTTGACGCGCTGGATGTGCCGCCGACGCTGGTCAGCTTCGCGCTCGCGGTGGGGGATGCATCCGCGCTCTGCTCGCCGGAATTCAAAGCGGTAGGTTCCCGCGTGGCGTTGCTCTCTGCAAGCGTTCGCGCGGACGGGCTGCCGGAGGCGGACTCTCTCAACGCGTTGCTCTCCCAAATTCGCGACCTCATCGCAAGCAAACGGGCTCGCGCGGTCTATGCGCCGGGCAGAGGCGGTGTCGCGGAGGCGGTGTTCAAGATGTGCCTCGGCAACGGGCTGGGATTTCGTTTTGATGAATCGCTCACGCAGGAGACGCTGTTTGCACCCCGACTCGGTGCGTTCGTCGTAGAGTTGGCGCAAGGCGAGACCATCGGCAAAACGCTGGGTGAAACGCAAGAGCCGCGCCGGATCGTCTGGCGCGAAGAAGAGATCGACCTGACAGAGCTGGAAACGGCGTATGAGAATACGCTGGAGGACGTTTTCCCGACGCGCACGAATACGGAGCGCGATTTGCCGGAACTTCCCGTGTTCCACGCAAGCGAACGAATCAAACCGTGCGTGTCAGGCATCGCAAAGCCGCGCTTCGTGATCCCCGTGTTTCCGGGGACCAATTGCGAATATGAGTCCGCCCGCGCGGTGGAGCGCGCGGGAGGCGTTGCGGACGTGTTTGTGCTGCAAACCGCCTCTTCTGACGCGATTGCACAATCCCTTCACGCGTTTGCGGCGAAGCTGGATCAGGCGCAGGGGCTATTCCTGCCCGGCGGGTTTTCCAACGGAGACGAGCCGGACGGCAGCGGCAA
>JAQVML010000309.1 GCA_028703645.1 Eubacteriales bacterium | reverse complement strand
GAACAATCAGCGCCAGCTTTTCTTGCTGCTGATCGATCCAGTCCGCGCGGCTGCGAACAAAGCGGGCGATCTCTGCATCCGTGGTGTACATGGGCGCGTTGATCACAACGCCCTCCTGCGGCAGCATGCGCAGATAGAGATTCTTAATCTTCTTTCTCGTCACATACACCGTGAAGGAATCAATTGTCAGATTCACAGACTTCGCCATGCTTACCCCAGCAAAACCGGTCGGCCTTGCGCATTCATCCTGCGCACGCGGTTTTTCTGCATTCTAACATCTGCCCGTTTGCCGCGTCAATCTTACTCTTCCTCTCGCGGCTGCACTTTCTCTTCCCTTTTCTGCATGACTTCACCTGCTTCGCGTATGTTAAACAGGCCGATTACGCCCGCCTCCATCGCCGCATACAACACGATTTCAAAAATATCTTCCCGCCACTTATAAAGCGTGGATTCCGAAACATTCATCTCCGCGCTCAGCAGAACCAGTCTCGCGCGCATGGGCTGTCCACGCGGAATCGGCGCCTCCAGGCCGAACAAGCGGCACATATACCGCTCCTTTGCGGGGCTCTGCGCGCGCAGATACATGCGCGCGGAGTCGATTGCGCGTATCCAGGCAAGCATCGTGCCGCCCTCTGCGCGAATCGCGGTGCTGCGGTAGAGACGGGAATGATTCCGGCGGTAGTTCAACAATTGACGCTTGGCCTCGGCGCGAAGCTGCGGTAACGAGATTGCTTTCATGTTTTCCTCCTGTGTTCGTATAATACGAACGTTTGTACGGTTATTATACGTCAAACCCGTCCTGTAAGTGGTGGCGTATCTTGTACAACTAACACGTTTTTTGGGTTTCTATTTGCGTTATTTATCGTTTTCTGTCGGTTTTTGTCGAACGCCAAAGAAATTCCTAATACGTGACTTTTTGAAAGATTGCGAATCGAACGAACCGTCATACCTGTTTGCTGAAACGACGAACTGGCATCGCAATTTGCAGATTTCAACGATAAACCAAAAAATGTTGCAATCCGTTCACTTAAGCTGTCATGGGTATCGTTGCCACTGCGAAAAAGTCGTGTTATCATTATAAAAGTCAATTTGTGTGCTGTCCGCGCGGGAGATCGCTCCACGGGTGCGCTGTAAAATAAATCGAGGGTTTATGATAGAGTTTTCAAAAATAACGATTCAAAATGCACGGGAATTAAAGCCGTATTTGGATGTTCAACCATTTCGCAGTTGCGACTACACGCTTGGCGCCGTGTTCCAATGGCGCGCGTATTTTCGCTCCGCCTACGCCATCGTCTCCGGCATGCTGGTCATGCTGGCAACCTACCCCGGCGAAGGGGTTTGCTTTGTGTATCCGGTCGGTAGCGGGGATCTCAACGTCGCGCTGGACGCGATTGAGGCGCACGCAAAAGAAAGCGGCATGCCGCTTCGCTTCTGCGCGGTACCCAAGGAAGCCATGGAACAGCTCTGCGCGCGCTATGGCTCGCGCGCGATCGTCTCGACACACCGCGACTGGGCGGACTATGTGTATACCGCAAGCGACCTCATTGAGTTTCCCGGCAAGAAATACCACACGCAGCGCAACCACCTCAACCGCTTCTGCAAGGACAACCCTTCTGCGGTATTCGTGCCGGCCACGGAGGAAACGCTCCCCGCTGCGATTGCGTTTCTGGATGAATACGCGCATCATGTGCCGCTGGATAAGGTCATCGAAGCCGAGGAGATGAAGCGCGCCAAGGAACTGTTGGCGGATTCGCTCGTGCTGGGTCAAAAGGCGGGCTATATCGACGTCGCAGGAACCATCGTCGCGCTCTCAATTGGCGAGGTCGTGGGCGACACGCTGCATTGTCACGTAGAGAAAGCGCGCGTGGACTACGCGGGTAGTTATCAGGCGATCGTATCCTGGTTTGCCAAGTATGCCATCGAGAAAGACACCTGCTTCATCAACCGCGAGGACGACTCCGGTGAAGAGAAGCTGCGCTATTCCAAGCTAGCATATCGTCCGGTCTGCATGATCGATAAGTATTGGGTCACGATCGAATAACGGGACAAACTCTTTTTAACGAAAATACTTCATCAAACGACATTTTGTAATCGGGGGGGATTCAAGATGAAACTGGCCAGAGATTATCGGGAATCCGCGTGGAACATTCTGCGCGGGCGTTATTGGTGGACGGTGCTTGCGGGGCTCATCGCGTCCGTTCTGGGAGGCTTTGGTTCCGGCGGTTCGTTCAATTTTGATTTTAACTTTCATGTCGATTCCGGCGATTTTTCGCATTTCGTACAAAGGCTGACGTACGGACAGATCGACGTTTCGCAAATCTACTCGATGTTGCGTCCGCTCGCCGGTATCGCGGCGGCGTTGGGCGGGCTGTTTGCGGCATACGGCATCGCAGTATTTATCGTCGGCAGTGCAGTGGAGCTTGGCTACGACAAGTTCAACCTTTCGATGTATGAAAGTGCCTCTGCGCCGAAGATCGAGACGGTGTTCTCCCGTTTCTCCTATTTTGTAAACGCGCTGCTGTTGCGTTTGCTGATGTTCGTCAAGATTCTACTTTGGGCGCTGCTGTTTATCATTCCCGGTATCGTCGCCGCGTTTCGCTATAGCATGGCGCCATACATTATGGCGGAAAATCCCGATCTGTCCGCAACCGAAGCGATCGAAGAATCCAAGCGGATGATGACGGACAACAAATGGCGGCTTTTCTGTCTGGAATTCAGCTTTATCGGCTGGTGGCTGCTCGCGGCGCTCACAGGTGGTATCGGCGGCGTGTTCCTCCGGCCCTATGTGAAGGCCGCGATCACGGCGTTTTACCTCGACCTCACGGGCAGGCTTGCGAGTCCAAGCTATTCCGCGCCCACCTCGTCCGGCACGCCAACCCAGTCTCCTTCGCCGGAAGCACCAAAGCTTGGCGAAGGCGAGTCCGATTCCCGCGAATTCATTTAAACAAAACTGATCGGATATGCAAAAGAGACGCTCGCAAGAGGCGTCTCTTTGTTTCCTTTGATTGATCAAGTTTTATTCGGTCTTCACCGCAGTCTTTTTAGCGGGGACGACCGCCTTCACCGTTTGCGCGGGTCTCTCTTCGGGCTTTGTCTCCTCGATCACAACCGCGCTCGGCAGCATCTTTTCATACAGCGCGAGATAGGCTTTCGCGGGCTTCGTCCAGTCGAAACGCTCCGCCATGCCGCGCAGCATCATGCGTCGCCACAT
>JAQVML010000308.1 GCA_028703645.1 Eubacteriales bacterium | reverse complement strand
TCACCCCGTCGCCAACGGAGATGAGCGTGATTTCGTAAATGCGCTTCTCTTTCTCAAGCGCCATTTCCAGCCTTTTCCGCTCGGTGATATCGCGAATGTTGCATTGGATCACCTTGTGTTTGCCAACCAGATATACATTGCTCACAAATTCGACTTGAGCGGTTCGCCCGTCGGCTGTCAGCAAGGGCAGGTTCTCATATCGAACATACTCTTTGCTCTGCAACTCCATGAATTTTTCTCGGTTTGCGAGAATATCTTTAAACAAACCAAGCTCCCAGATACTTTTTTCCAGAATCTGATCTTTCGAATATCCCAATAATTCGACCAGAAATGGATTTACGCTCATTACCTTTCCGCTTTCTGCATCCAGAATCAGGATTCCGTCCTTGGCCGCTTCAAATAGCCTCCGGTAATTTGCCTCGGAAATCACAAGTGCTTCATCTGCAAGGCTGCGCATGGAGATATCGCGAATGGTAAAATAAATATGAGGCTCGTCTCCATAACGTATCGTTACAGCTGAAATCAAGCTTGCAACAGGACTGCCGTCTTTGCTACGTATTTGGACTTCGACATTGCCAATTGAACCGGTGCTTCTGATCTCCTCAGCAAAAGCCTGATGCCCGTATTCGTTGGGGAAGAGAAATAATTCCGCGGTGCTGCTGCTAATCAACTCTTCTCGCGTGCAGCTGGAAAGCGCGAGAAAGCTATCGTTAACATCGACAATACGCCAATCGCTCTGGCGTATCACGATGATCGCGTCGATATTGGAATTGAATAGCTGCCGCATTTTTCGCGCTTCGTCGTTCAACAACAGCTCGGCGTTCTTTTGTATCGTTCGGTCATAGAGGATGAGACTCATTATCTGCTGTTCGTCGCAGAAGGCGATTACATTCACCCAGCGCTGTTGGCGCGCGAAATAGAGATCGAATTCGACGTTTCCATATTGGAGCGCGGCCTTTATCAGCACTTGCAGTCGGTCGTCCTGCGACCCGGCAAGTAAGCGGAATATTTCTGTCAAAGGTCTGCCAACGATCGATGTCCGCCGAAACGGTAAGAATTTTTCAAAAGAAGGACTTGCTTGCGTAAACAAGAAATCACTAATGTTGCCGGACTTGTCCGGCACCGCAGATAACCGGGCAAAACCCGTTAGAAGTGCGGAAGCGGCTTTTGATTTCTTGCTTGCATTCATTTTGTGATCATCCATATTCTGCTCTGCCAACGGTAACTCGCTGAATCAGCGGGGCATACAATCGCAATGCTTATAGATTTGTCCGACTCGGGAGTGTTACCCGCGTGAACGAAATCGACGTTGTCTCGCGGTGCAGGTATCTACGATCTGTGAATCCGGCAAACGGTAAGTTCGGATAGAAACAGGATAAAACAGTTTTAAATCGGTAATTCGAGACAGAGAAAGAATGATTGAAGTGGATGCCGTTTCTAATCTAATTTTCACACGTTTTTCGAATGAAAAAAGGTTAAATGCTTCCTGCTGCTCTAGACATGATAAGATTATTGCGTACTTCATCATAACTCATTCAAACGAATTATGCTAGTAGAATACAAATAATAATAATATAAATCATACGATCAAAAAGACGTACTATTTTAATTTTATGTAATGAGAACAAATGATTATTACCACCAAGGCGTTTGAAGCAGCGCGTTGCAATATTTCAGTGTTTCAAGCGAAAGATGAAAAAATAGCGTATAATAATAGCAAGCATCCGTTAACAATGAATTATTGTTCGAGGTGAATTATAAATAGCAATGTTTTGGAAAGGAAACTTTAGGCAAGCAGTAAAGTAACGCGGTGCAAAATACTGGGCGCAGGAAGCCATGGGCACACACGCCAAGCGGCGTAATAACCCGACCAATGCTCCTTTAAAGCAGATAGTACCATGAAGCGCCGGCAACTGTTCGTAAAAGAGTGCCGGATTGGAAGGAGCTCTGGAACAAATGAATACAATCATTGCAGGCATCTTATTTTCATCAGGTGCTTTTTTGATTTCGATCATCCTGCTGATTCTCTATTTGCGAGAGCGCGGCGCGAAAAATCGCGTATCCGCGCATTCAGTAGAAGACCCGCATATCTATTCCCGGCAGGCGACAATTGCGCACATTGCTTCGAAGAAGCATTATTCGCAAGATTGGCCGCTTCCGCGACTAAAAAGCAATTTTAAACTCATCCAGTCGGCTTGTGCAGATTTAAACGCGGATTTATTGAAAAAAACCGAAGTTCCGGCGTCGGCAGAGTGGCTGCTGGATAACTTTTATGTCGTAGAGTCGCAATATCACATCTTGCTTTCGGAATTGCGCAAAAAAGACTATCTTCGTTTGCCCGTGCTGCAATCCGGGCCTTATAAAGGCTATGCGCGTGTATTTGCCATGGCAGTGGAGTTGATATCCGGAGCAAATGACACGCTCGACGATATTGCGCTTGCAGACTACTTTTCGGCATATCAGACAAAGAACATACTACTGGAACGGGAAGTGCGCGCGCTGCCGATCATGCTACGCCTCGTGAACCTCGAAGATATTCGCTGCCTTTGCGAGGATATCATCGCAGAGACAAAAAGCCGTGAGAGAGCCGACAAGGTATATAACGAGTTTTTAGAGGACACATCCGAAAGACTGACGAAGTTTCAGGGTGCGATTGGATTTCTCGAAAAGGCAAGCGCCGGCGTCGATTCAACTTTCGCAGAGCACCTCTGCTTTCGGTTGCGTAGGTCGGAACGAAACCCGACAATTGCGATTCAGCACCTTAATACGACGCTTTCCAAGCTCGGCACATCAATCGACGAAGTGACGCAGTTGGAACATAGTGCGCAGTCGCTTGCGACCATCGCCATGGAGAGCAGCATCAAGCGATTGCACTATTTCTCCTCGCTGGACTGGGCGGCGATGCTGCCCGCTGCGAGCCGGATTGAGCAGATTCTCCGAACGGGTGGCGACGGCGTGTATCCACGAATGGATTTGGAAACGCGGGACCCCTATAAGCGACAAATCTCGCGTATAGCTACGCAATGCCATTGTTCCGAGGTGCACGCTGCGCGCGAAGCGCTGAGACTTGCCGAGGAGGCAGCGGGGCAGGGAACGGACTCCGGGCGTACCGGACATGTGGGATACTATCTGGTTGACGCAGGTGTGCGGCTGCTTCGGAATCGATTATCCGGCAAACGAAGTGCGAAAAACGAAAACAGTCAAAAAAACAGGAGA
>JAQVML010000307.1 GCA_028703645.1 Eubacteriales bacterium | reverse complement strand
AGCAGCAGCATATCAAACAATCGATGCTGGCTCCAGATGTCGGGAACCGAACTGATCCTGCGAAAATCGTTCTGCCGTGTCACGTTTTCCATGTTTGTGCCGGCAATTCGAAGCTCTTTTCCGATCGTTTGCATCTTGCCGCTGTCGCCGCTGAGACCGATCTCATTCGGATGAGACGAAAACCAATGATAAAATGACATGTGTTGCCTCCGTATTCGTCGCTTACTGCGCGCGGAGCACGCAGCACTCCATCAAGGAAGAAACGAAATATCTCGTTGCCCCTCTCGGGTCTGCGCGCATTGAGTTCATTTGCGCCGTAATCTTTGCGCAGGGGATATCCAATACATCCAGATCGGTCGAACCCACAATCGCTTTTTCTCTGACCGCTTGCTGAATGTGCGGAGTGTTTTTGTTATTTTGAATCGAATCCCCTTCGATCTTTAGAAGCGCATGCAGCCCGTGGTGATCCAGCTCCTCCAGCCAGCGAAACATGCTTTCGGCAAACGCAAGCGGCGCACCGACGCCGTCGATAAAGCTATCGTATGTTTCACCCAGGTTTTTCTGTTTGCGCCAGACGGTGCGAAATACCTCCGGTCGATAGTACCAGTTTGTTTCAATCGAAGCACTGGTGCGATAGTAGGTGCCCAGCATCAGGCAGAAGCGTTCCAGCCGCAGGATATAATCCCGCACCGAGCTGATCTTTCCCGTGTCCGCGCCGCCATTGTTGACCGGAAAATAATCAAACGAAATCATCGGAAAAAAGACCTCCGGCGGTACATCCCGTTCAGAATCGGTGTTGCTCAGCTTTAACGGAACGTATACTTTCTGAGGAATACCGTTCACCTTGGGAAGATCGTTTGCAAAATAGCGGCAGATTCCGATTGCCGCCATCAGCTCCGCAGGCATGGAAGGATCGTTTTGTCCTTCGTCCGCTCGACTGTCTCGATCCAGGCGCACGCGGTTCCACACCCCATTTTCATTCATTTTCTCCATCTGCCGCCGATCGTCGCCAACAAACTGCGCAAACTCCACCTCGTTCAGAATGCCCGACGTTTCGTAATACTTGAGCGCCATCTTGCTGTTGATGGAGAATAAGCCGCTGTCCACGTCCGTATCGCTCCCCAGATCAAAGTACGGAAGCATAAGCGTGAGCGCTACATGCTGTGCAAACGGCTCCGTGTGTCCGATATCTCCCGTTTTGCAGGCATGGATATATTTCTGCGCCAGTGTCGGCGTTCCGCTCGCACCCGTTCCGCCGAAGACGGAGCCCGCAAACATGATGCGTAGTTCGTCGTCTTCACAGATGTCGTCGAAGATCGACTGCCAGAACCCGCCGCGATTCTGCCAATCCTGATCAAACTGCTCCGCCCAGAGCAGCGAGCCGATGCGCGGTCTTCCTTTACAGCCACGGCGCAGCACCATTTTACGGTCGTCCTCACCAAATAGCGCATGATAGGTAAGCGATTCGGGTTCCGATAAATAGCCGTCCCGCAGCAGATCGTTGAGCGTGCTTTTATCGTCAATCGGTGTTGCCAAGCTCTGAATTCCGTCAATTCCCTTGGGTTTCCAGCGCGTGTCCGCACTGCGATCGTCCACAATGATCGAAAGATACGGCAGCGCGTCGTTTAGCGCGCGAACCATCTCCTCGAGTTCGATTTTGTCGCTGCCCGCGACGATATCCAAATCCACCAGCCGGATTTCCAGTTTGTAGTCCGCTCCGCTCAAATCGCTTAAAAATCCCGAAGCAGCAAGCGCCACAAACGACTGCGCAACGCGCATTCCCGTTCCGCCAATCGCAACAAGTACATACTTTTTCATATCCTGCTCCCTTCTCAGCGGGTGCGCTCCGCGCGCGTGATCTCTCGATCAAACCATCTTGCAATCGGGTCTCTTACGGCGCAGTTTGTCGCAGGCGCCGCACACATGCAAAAGTACACAAGCAAAGCGGTACATACTCCGACGGCGATATACGGCATCCAGAACGTGAATTTGCCCGCTGTCGAACTAAGAACGATCACGCCAATCCATTCGGCAGCGGACAAGCTATAGCGGTAGCCGATGATCGCGGCAACACTGAGTAGGATCAATAGAATATTCAGCGAGCGTTGCAATCTGGTGCGCGCCGTCAGTTTGTCTCCGAAATCGCCCTTCTTTTCATTCTCAAAGAAGAAAACCATGTTTAATAACCAGACCGCTGTAATTGCGCCCGCATGAATCCAGCGCGACGCACTCGTAAACAACGCGCCATAACGCATTGCATCCTCCGTGCGCGTAAAAACGTTTTGCACCGGCGTTACATAGAGCATTGGCGGAATGATGGCGAACGCAAGCGCGATGAAGAACGTCCAAATGATGCGCCGTCTTCTCCTCTTACCAATGGTTTTATTCATAGACAACCTCCTATCCAAATTCTCAAGTTTCGTGTTTTTTATCGTTCAATACCAAGTATTTCATCGGCTTCCTTGCCGCTAAACGCCCACCCGTGAAAATCTTCGTCGTCTTCCCATGCGCCACTCATTTCGTAGCTGCTTGTATCGCCACGCACGATGATTCCAAACATCGCCGTCTGTACAAAGGCGCTGGTCTTTTCGCGGATATTGCTGCCAACCAACTGTATTTGCATTTCGTCGATACCCTGATTGACGAGGTTGGAGAAATACGGCGTTCTCGCGGTTGTTGCGGCAGTATAGCGCGCAGAGGTCTGCCTCTGATCGTATTGAATTGACTCCTGATCAAACGTCTTGAGATTGAGTGTAAAATCGCCCGCCCAGCTCGTATCGTATAGCGCGCGGATAGACGCTTCCTGCGGGTCAACGCTTGTGTGGAGAACGACCTGGCAGAGCAACGGCTCATCCCGCTTAAGCGCCTCTGTGTTGACCGAGAGCACGACAACGACCTTGTCGCAGCGATCATCCAGCTTCACACTCTCGCAAGTAATGAGACCCGCATCCGGTTCAACCCAGCTTGCTGCCGTATTCGTGCCCTCCGTCTGCTCGCTCAAAATGAGAATCTCCGCCGTAGTGGAGTAATCATCCTTGGTGAGCGACAACTCTTTTGCCGGAATCACGAGCTGAAACGGGTCGGCAATCTTCGCTCCATTTTGCGACGAATCCGTGATTGTATAGGGTATTTGATAGGTCAGCGTTACGTTCTTCTCCGTATTGCCGCGCCTTTCGCTATAGATTTTCATAATCGGCACATCATTGAGCAGTTGCTGATATA
>JAQVML010000306.1 GCA_028703645.1 Eubacteriales bacterium | reverse complement strand
ATACAGAATCCGGTTTCCGGCCATGGGATTATACCGCGATGGGCGCTTGCACCTGCGTGAGCGCTCGCTTGGCGAGCTGCTGCTCGCTGACGCCGCTGACCAGCGCGCGAGGACTGAGCAGAATGCGGTGCGCGGCGACGCTTTCAAACACCAGCTGCACATCCTGCGGAATCAGATAATCGCGTCCGGAGAGATATGCCGCGGCCTTGCTCATGCGAAGCAGCGCAATCGTGCCGCGGGGGCTGACACCGATACGAATTGCGGGCTGCGCGCGTGTCCAGCCGGTCAGCTCGGTGATATAGGCAAACAATGCCTCGGAGACATAGACGCTCTCCACCTCGCGCTGCATGAGCGTGAGGTCGACCGGCGTGATCACGCGGTTGACGGAGTCCAGCGAGACCGCGTTTTGATGGCGGCGGAGCATCTCCATCTCGCTTCTGCGGTCGGGATATCCCATCGAGAGGCGAACCATGAAGCGATCCAACTGGGAATCAGGCAGTGGCTGCGTGCCGGAGGAACCCGCCGGGTTTTGGGTCGCAATCACGAGAAACGGCTGCGGTACTGCGCGGGTAACGCCGTCTACCGTAATGCTGTTTTCTTCCATCACTTCCAGAAGAGCCGACTGCGTCTTGCTGGACGCGCGGTTGATCTCGTCCGCGAGAAAGAGGTTGCACATCGCGGCGCCGGGCACATAGACGCCCGCCGCGCCTCCGGTTTGAATCGTGGTGTAGCCCGTAATGTCCGAAGGCATGACATCCGGCGTAAACTGCATCCGTTTATACGAAAGATCCATCGTTCGCGAAAAGGCGAGCGCCATCGTGGTCTTGCCTACGCCCGGAACGTCCTCCAGCAACACATGTCCCTGCGCGAGCATCGCCATCAATATGCTCGCGATGACGGTGTCTTTGCCGACGACTACTTTTCGGACCTGACCGATGATCTCCTGCACTTGCTGCATCAAAATCGTATTCCTCTTACCATCACAAAAATCCGCATGGGCGGTCTAATCCATATTATAGCAGTCTAGCGTGTGAGAAGGGCAAGAGTATAGCAAGAATGTATACAAAAATGAAACTTGCCCGCAGATGCGCAAATATTTCGATCCGGCGGTCGGGCATGGCGCTTGATTTGGGATTTTATTTGATATAATAAGTGAAAACAATAGATGAAATAAGGGATTTGACATGAAGATTACCATCATACACGGGCAAAATCATAAAGGCAGCTCTTATCACACCGGCAGACTGCTTGTGGAGCAGATCGCAGGGGAAAAGGAGATTACGGAGTTTTTTCTACCGCGCGATCTCGACCACTTTTGTCTCGGGTGCTATCGATGCATTGAAAACGATGCCGACTGCCCTTGGTACGAACAGAAACAAACGATTGTGGACGCGATGGAGGCCGCGGACTTGCTCGTCTTCACCACGCCGACGTACTGCATGGCGCCTTCCGCATCGATGAAGGCGTTGCTTGATCTGACGTTTACCATGTGGATGTCGCATCGTCCGCGCGCTTCGATGTTTCGCAAGAAAGCCGTCGTGATCTCCACCGCTGCGGGCAGCTCTACTTCCGGCGCGATCAAGGGGGTTGCGCAAAATCTGTTCTATTGGGGTGTGCCAAAGATCTATCGCTACGGTACGCGTGTACAGGCAATGAACTGGGACGGCGTAAAACCAAAGATCAAGCAAACGATCACAAAAGACATGAGAAAGCTGGCAAAAAAACTTGGCAAAAACACCCCGCCGCGCGTGGGAATCAAGACGCGTGTTCTGTTTTTCATCATGGCGGGCATGCAAAAGGCGAACTTTGGCTCCTCGCCAACGGAAAAAGAATATTGGCGTGCGCGCGGTTGGCTTGGCAAAGTGCGTCCATGGAAGCAGACTTAACGGGGTTATTTTTTTCAGTTCGGATTCGCAAACACGCGATCCGGTGTTATAATCAGAGTCGCTCTGTCGCACAAAACCCGCTGTTTGTGCGAATTCGAGCGGAGGATAGATACCGCTTATGTCAACGAATCCCCAAAAAATCGGGCTGAACAACCCGTTTCTCTCGCTTAAGCATGAGAATTATCGTTATTATTTCTTCGGCATGTGCGTTTCCACCATCGGTACGTGGATGCAGAACACAGCACAGCCGTGGCTCGCGTACTCGCTGACGAAATCCGCGCTGTTATTGAGCGTGGTCAGCGCACTGCAGTTTTTGCCCGCGCTGTTGTTTTCCCTATTTGCGGGGGTGCTGATCGACCGCCTGCCTAAGAAACGGATGCTGATCGTCACCCAATCGCTCTCGCTCGTGATCACGTTTGTGCTGTGGCTGCTCGTTCACTCCGGCGGAATTCAATATTGGCATCTGCTTGTGACGGCGAGTTTGCTCGGCCTTGTCAACACGCTTGATATGCCGCTTCGGCACTCGTTTGTCGTCGAGATGGTCGGTCACGACGATCTGATGAACGCCATTGCGCTCAACTCCTTAACCTTTAACGTTGCGCGCATGATCGGGCCTTCCATCGCGGGCATCATAATGGGTGCGTTCGGCGTCTCGGCGTGCTTCCTGGTCAATTCGCTGAGCTTTCTTGCGGTGCTCATCAGCCTCTTTTTCATCCATCCAATCGCCTGCGAGGTGGTGAAGGAGAAGGAGGAGCAGCAAGGGGTATTCGTCTGCATCCGCGAAGGGCTCACATACATCTTTCACAATGAAACGCTCTTTACCACGATGCTGTTCATGACCGTGGTCTCCATCTTTGCGCTCAACTATGGCGTGACCATCCCTGTGTTTGCGACGCAGGTGCTGGGCCTTGCGGAGACGGGCTACGGGTTTTTGATGTCCACGCTCGGGGCGGGCGCGCTCATGGGGGCGCTGTTTGTCGCCGCACTGAGCAAGAGCGGCCCCATGCGATTCATTCTGACTTTCCTGCCCGCACTGACGGGATTGATATTGATTTTAATTGGAAACACCAACAGTTTTCTAACGACCAGCCTCACACTTGCGGTCGGAGGATTTTTGTTTGTCACCTATCTTTCCACCGCGAACTCCAACCTGCAAATCCATACGGTCGATCGCTTTCGCGGGCGTGTGATGAGCGTGTATTCCTTGATTGTCGCGGGATCGACGCCGATTGGAAATCTGTTTGTCGGCGCTATGGATAACTGGTTTGGTGCGCGGATGGGCTTTATCGCCAGCGGCATCGCGGTGATGATATTCATCGTGCCGATCTTTGTCTATATGT
>JAQVML010000305.1 GCA_028703645.1 Eubacteriales bacterium | reverse complement strand
CGGTACCATGATCATGGCGGGCCCGTTTACCCTCGTTCAGGGCGGGCAAGGAATCGCGGGTCGCCTGCCGGTGTATCTCAACGGCACATTCTGGGGCATCGTCTCGGTCACGCTCAACTATCCCGAATCGCTCAGCGGGCTCACCGCGCCCTCCACCGTCGCTTCACAAGGCTTCGCCTGCCGCATCTGGCGCGTGAATCCGGACACCGGAGAGGACCAAACCATTTTGAATAACGGCGTCGGGATCGCCGCCCGCGCGCAGGATTACGAATTCCCAATCTACAACTCCGAATGGCACGTAACGGTCTCCCCCGTGCAGCCTTGGTATACAAACGCAAGCGTGGTCTTTTCCGCGCTGGTGAGCCTGCTGTTGAGTTTCTCCGTCGCAACCGCGGTGGTGAGCTCCGGCACCATCCGCCGCATGGAGCAGGAGGCGGCGCAAAATCGCATCACTTCGCTGCAAAAACAGCTGGAATACGACCGCACCAACGTGCTGCTGGCGCAGATCAGCTCGCATTTTTTCTATCACACGCTCAACGCGATTCAGGCGCTGATCGTGCTCGATCCCGACGCCGCGTATAAGATGACCGAGGATTTCTCGCGCTTCCTTCGCTTTAAGGTGGACAGCGTGAGCGCGGAAAACGGGCTCGTGCCGTTTCGCGAGGAGCTGCGCACCGTGCGCGCCTATGCGGAGATCAACAAAATTCAGCTGCAAGGTCGGCTGCATATGGAATATGACGTGTTTGACGCGGATTTTCTGATTCCGGTTCTAACGATTCAGCCCGTGGTCGAAAACGCGATCATTCACGGCATCAAGCCGAAGGTCGGCGGCGGAACGGTTCGCGTCAGCCTCAGCCGCGAAGAGGGGCGCTATCTCGTTCGCGTTTCGGACGATGGCGTGGGCTATCTGCCCGGCGAGGAGACGAGCGCGCACTCGGTCGGCATCCAAAACATCCGCACTCGCATGGAGCAGTTTTCCGGCTGCTCGATGCAGGTAGAGAGCGAACCGGGCCGTGGCACCACCGTATTATTGATCTACGCCGACGACCTCACCAAAGAGAACACATCAAAGATCGCAACGCTGCGTCAGGAGGGCACATGAAAACTATTTTGGTCGACGACATGGCGCTGGATATGCAGCTATTGGAGCTCAAGTGTGCGGATATGCCGGAGATTGAGATCGTCGGCAAATTCACCGTGCCGGAAGAAGCAATCGCCTATGCCGAAGCGCACGAGGTGGAGTTTGCGATGCTGGATATCGACATGCCCGGCATGAACGGAATCGAGCTCGCGATGCGCCTTCGCGAAATGCGACGGGATATCATCATCGTCTTCATCACCGCGCACCCGCGCTTTGCGGTAGAGGCGTTTCAGATGAAGGCGGACTATATGGTCTTTAAACCCTTTGACCGGGACGACATTGAGGACGTGCTGGAGCGCGCGCGATTGCTCCACAGCCGCCAGAAAAAGCGGGTGCAGTTCCACACCTTCGGAAATTTTGAAATGCTGGTGGACGACAAACCCGTCCGCTTCGTCTCCGCCAAGGCAAAGGAGCTCATGGCGCTCTGCGTGTTTTACGAAGGGCGCAACGTCGGCATCTACGACATCATCGAGCATCTCTGCGAGGACAGCGAGAACAAGACCGCCGAAAATACCGGCTATCGCAGAACGATTAAAGAGCTCACCGACACGCTCAAAAACGTCAATGCGGAGGAGATCTTCGTGCGCGAGCGCGGCTCTTGCCGCATCCGCAGAGAACTGGTCTCCTGCGATTATTATGATTTCTGGGCGGGAAAAGGGGACGCGCTCTCCCGCTTTGACGGGCGGTTTATGAGCGACTATGCCTGGGCGGAATCCGCAATCTACCGCATGTGCGAGAAAAAAGGCCTCTCCTGATGCGCCCAAATGGCCCGTTTTGCGGGCAAGAATCCGGCTTTCGCTAAAATCATATATCATCATTGTAAATCCGTACGGTTCTCGTACGGTTTTTATGATATATTGTTTCGCAAATAGTTTCCGAGCACAGACATCAAGCGACAGTAGCCGCGGGAGCGAAAGAAAAAATTGCATGGTGAGCGCCTGACAGCGGCGAAACAAAGACGTTTCGTACGGTTTCCGTACGGAACGTTTGTTATATTGCTTGTAGATTCGATTATGCGTTACCGATTTGCAAGCGGGCGCAACATTGTCAGCATCACGCAATCATCTTTCACTCTGACTGAACGCAAAAAACAAAAACAAATGATATTACCGGGCAAACGCTTTGCCATCCGCCGGAATCGGGAAGGGGACGTGGTCTATGAACGAAATCCTCCGTATGGAGCATATCAGCAAGCAGTTTGGGGACTTTTACGCCAACCGCGACATCAATTTTGATGTGCGCAAAGGCGAGGTTCACACGCTGCTGGGCGAAAACGGCGCAGGCAAGAGCACGCTGATGAACGTGCTCATCGGCCTGTATCAGCCGACGGAAGGCTCCATCTACCTCAACGGCAAAAAGGTAGAGATTGACTCCCCCGCGGAGGCGGTTCGCCTCGGCATCGGCATGGTACACCAGCACTTCATGCTGGTCGAGGCCATGACCGTCATGCAGAACATCATCCTCGGCGATAAACGGTATAAGGGTATTTTCATCGATCAAGCGGCGCGCAGAAAAGAGATATTGGAGCTCTCCTGGCGCTATGGTTTAAACATCGATCTCGAAGCGAAGATTACAGATATCTCCGTCGGCGCGCAGCAGCGCGTGGAGATTTTAAAGGCGCTCTATCGCGGCGCGGAGCTACTCATTCTCGACGAACCGACGGCGGCGCTCACCGATATTGAGGTCGAGGGTCTCTATTCCGTCATTGAAAAGCTCAAGAGCGAAGGCAAGAGCATCGTCTTCATCAGCCACAAGATGCGCGAGGTGCTGCATGTCAGCGACCGCGTTACCATCCTCCGTGCGGGCAAGACGATTCAAACCCTTGTCGCCAGCGAGACGGACGGAAAAGAGCTCGCAAACCTCATGATCGGGCGCGAGCTGGTGGAGTGCGAATACGAGAAGAAAGAGTCTACGCAGGAGCCGGTGATCGAGCTTCGGCATGTGGATTTCAACAAGGCCAGCAAACACAACGGCCTCAACGACGTGTCTCTCATGGTGCGCAAGGGCGAGATCCTCGGCATCGCGGGCGTGGACGGAAACGGGCAGAGTCAGCTGAGCCAAATCGTCACGGGTGTCACCATGGCGGAGGCGGG
>JAQVML010000304.1 GCA_028703645.1 Eubacteriales bacterium | reverse complement strand
AAGCAGAACGAAAAAATAGGTCAGCATGTATGCCGAAAGTAAAACCGTAATCACGGTCGGGGCAATCATTTTTTTCTGATGCTGGTTCATCGGCGGCGTCCTCATATAATCCAATGATACTACGAAGGGTTTTGTTTGTATAAAATCAGTTTACCAGAAAGCGGAGCGCGTGAAAAGACCATAAAACGTTGCGCATGGACGATTTTAAGCCGCAAACAGCCGCGTGAGCCGGGCAAAGCCGGAACCCGTGTGAAATTATGCAATTTGCTCGACAGCGGAAAGAATACTGATTAAAATAGAGGTGTCAGAAAAATTTTCAAGATGCAATTCTATTTCAAACAAAATTGGGATCGATCTACAATCGAGTGAACCGGCGAAGCGCGGGAGCGAACGAAATCCGTTTTGCCGGACGGAGGGTTAGGGAATGATGGACGAGCGAAGCGCAGCAAGCGGCGCGCTGGACGCGCTGTATGCGGAGCTGGCGAAGAGCACGAATGTAACCATCAAGCAACTGCGCGCATGGACCGCCAAGACCCGGTTTGACGCGGACTATAGCGCAATGCTCGGCGGGCGCGTTTCCTGCGCCGCGGTGGGTAGCCTTTGCGAGCCGCTCATCAAGCGCGCGGGCGAGCTGCCGGAGGAAGGGCTGCTACCGCATGCTTACGAAGCGCTCAGCGCGGGACTCTATCCCTATTCCGGTGCGCCGCGCGCGGGCAAAGGGCAAAAGATTGCGCTCAAGATTTATTTGGCCGTGCTGTCCCGCCTGATGGACGCGGAGCGCGAAAAAGCATATGATCCGCTGCTCGACTATCTGCCGGTGCCGGCGGAGGAGCTGGAAGCAAGCGCGGTCAAGGCGCAATGCGTGCTCTTTGCCGAAACGATGAAAAAAAGCTATTATCGCGAACTGCTTCGCATCGGCAAGGAAATCATGCCGTTTGATCCCGCGGGGCATACCTTCGGCGTGCGACATGTCGCGGTTCACACCGCGCGGCAGGCAAAGCGAGCGGGTTTACCCGTGGACGTGGCTCTGGTCGCCTGCACCGCGCTGTCCCACGACATCGGCAAATTCGGCTGTCGTGGCGAGGATATGCCGCGTATTCCATATCTGCACTATTATTACACCTGGAAGTGGCTCGAAGAGCGCAATATGCCGGATATCGCGCATATCGCGGCGAACCACTCCACCTGGGATCTCGAGTTTGAAAACCTGCCGATCGAGTCGCTAATTCTCATCTATGCGGACTTTCGCGTGCGCGCCGAGCGCGGAGCGGATGGAAAAGACCTCACGATCATTAGCCCCTTGACGGAGTCGCGCGATCGCATCTTCGTCAAGCTCGCGGATATGACGCCGGAAAAGCGCCTGCGCTATGAAACGGTCTATAAAAAGTTGGACGATTTCGAGCGGTTTTTGATGAGCCACGGGGTCAACCCGAATCCAAACGCGGACGCGATGCTGCCAACGGAGAAAAAGGACGCGGCGCTGCTTTCGCAGGACGCGGTCGTTCGCGCGCTTTGCAATCACGCCTTTGATAACAACGTGCATCTGATGCATACCATCTCGGTCAGCGACTCGTTTGAGGCGCTGCTGGAACAGGCGAGAGATGAAAAGAACCTCAGCCGCATCCGCACATATCTGCTGCTATTTGAAGAATACTCTACCTATATGACGCGCACGCACAAGCTCCTGACACTGCGCTTTCTGTACGAATTGCTCATGCATCACGATGGAGACGTGCGCCGCCACGCGGGGCGCATCATGGGCACAATCCTCGCAAACTCCGGCCCGCGCTACCGAAAAGAGTTGCCGCGCGGGGCGGGCTCGCTCGCCATTGCGCCCGCGCTGCACGCGGTGCTCAGCGAGAGCATCGCGCTTTGGGACGATTATATCGAGCTGTGTCTGCACCCGGATTATAAGATTTCGCAAAAGCACGCGACGCGCATCAGCAATTCGCTCAAGACGATTGCGGCGAGCTTGTTTACGCGCTGCATGCCGGAGGAGCGGCGGGGCTATTGGGACAAGCTCTATCGCCGCGTCTTCTTCAGCGGCGGAGAAGACCTGCTCGCGCTGATGGACACGCTTGCGCATGTTCCGCACGAGGTGATGCAAAAGAGCGAGATCGAGCGCATGCTGCCGATCTTGTGCACATCCGCCGGGTCATCCGAGGCGCGGGTGCGCATCCGCGCGCTGCGCGCGCTCATCGCGGTGACGAGCGGAGAGCCAAAGCTCTTGCTCTGCGCTTGCGAAAGCGTTTCGCTGCATCCGGATGCGGAGCTGGCCTCGGTCTGGCTGCTGAATCAGATGAGAAAGCATGCCGATTTGCCCGCGTTGGAGGAGCCGGCGTACCCGATTGGTGAAATCTACCTCAGCAACCTCAAAAGTAGCATCACCTGGACGATGAAGCTCGTGCATATCGATCTAATCTGCGACTACGCGCGGAAAAACCCGCAGGAAGCGTTTCATATCGCGATGCATTTATCCAACCTGCTCTCGGTCAGCGAGCATCTGCCCGTTCGCGAGCGGGCGGGCGAGGCGCTGGTGGAGATTTCCAGCGTGCTCTCGGTCGACCAAAAAAACGAGATCATGGTCGACCTGCTGCGCGAATTGGAGACGGGACAAAACGAGATTTCCGGCTATATTCCGCCGTATCTCGGCAAGCTGCTTTGTAACTTGCCGGAAAAAGAGATGGACGAGGGAATCGACTATCTCGAAGGCCTGCTCCGCGTTGCGAACACGCGCGCCGCGCGCGCCGCGCTCTCGACGCTCTGCACGGTGCTCTCCGGCTATGCGAGCGAGAACACCGCGCGCGCCGACGCGGTCTACGAGCGGGTGTTTGGCCTACTGCTCACGGGCGTTGCGCACTTTGACGACAGCATTCGCCTTACCGCGCTGGAGGTCATCTGCCGGATGTATTTTGGCAACGACGCCTGCCCGCTGGAAACGCGGCGCGCTTGCCTCGTTCGCTTCGGCAAAAAGTTACTCACGCTGCTGGGCGAGCGGCGGGACGGCATGCTCGCGTTTTTCAACGAGGCGGCGATGCTCAACCACCTCTACCGCTTTATTACGCAGTGCGAGACCAGCGGCGGATTCACCTATCACGATCTCAAGCCGGTTGCGTTCTTTCCGGGCACGTTTGACCCGTTTTCGGCGGGGCACAAGCGAATCGTCGAGGAGATTCGCGCGCAAGGGTTTGAGGTATACCTCGCGGTGGATGAGTTTTCCTGGAGTAAGCGGACGCTC
>JAQVML010000303.1 GCA_028703645.1 Eubacteriales bacterium | reverse complement strand
AGATTCGGGCCGATTTCGAGAATAACGCCCCGATCGATGGCGATATCCGTGAGCGCGTCCCGCTCGCGAAGCTTCGCATTTTTCACGATCAACTGCATATCGGTTGTCCTCCTGAAAATAAGATTGTTTGTAAACGGTTACGCGAAAAAGAAGTGTAATTCATGATCGACACCCGCATTCTAACATAGAATATCCATAGATTCAAGCGATTCAGGCATCAAAATAAGGCGTAATTCTCGAGAAAATACAGCGAATATTATTTTTATTTCCATAGTGGACAGAATCGATGTAATTAGTTACAATGAATTTGCGAACGATAAGACCGATCTGCGAAAACGACTTTTACAACATGAAAGCGGCGACAGAAGGGCAAAAGCTGACGCCGCAAACGATGCTCGTATGATCGGCGTTGCGCGACGGCGTGAGGGTAACCGCCGCCGGGCAATCGAGCGTTCAGGTGCAAAATCATGAAGGAGCGAACGAACATGATGGAAACCCAACCGGTCGGGAAACCGCTCGAACGAATTGATGCGCGCGCAAAGGTAACGGGCCGCGCGGAGTACGGCGCGGATGTCCGTCTGCCAAACATGCTGTATTGCAAGGGCGTTTATGCGTCCCATCCCCACGCAAAGCTGCTCGCGGTTCATACCGAAGAAGCGGCGCGCGCGGCGGGCGTCGTCTGTGTCGTCACCGGCGCGGACATTCCGGGCGAAAAGATGTTTGGAGAGATTTACGTCGATCAATACGCGCTGGTCTGCGACAAAACCCGGTTTTATGGCGATGTGGTCGCCGTCGTCGCGGCGGAAACGCAGGAGCAGGCGGACGCCGCGGCGGAGCTCGTGACGGCGGAATATGAAGAACTGCCCATTCTGGCAACGCCGCGCATGGCGTTGGAGAGCGATATTGCGATCAATGCGGACTATCCGGATAATATCTGCGGTAATGTGCACGTGAGAAAAGGCAGCGTTACCAAAGGGCTATCGGAGGCGGATGTCGTCCTTTCCGGCAACTATAAAACGGGATTTGTGGAGCATGCCTATATCGAGCCGGAGTCGGTCACCGCCATTCCGGACCGTATGCGGCGGGAGCTGACCGTGCTCGGCTGCTCTCAGGCACCATACAACCTTCGACTGAGCGTTGCGAGAATGCTCAATATTCCGATCGCGCAGGTCATCGTCAAACCCTCCGTCATCGGCGGATCGTTCGGTGGAAAGATTGAGTCGGTGGAGTCCCTCGCGGTGCGCGCAGGTTTGGTTGCGCTCAAGACGGGGCGGCCCGCGCAGTATACGCTGACCCGCGAGGAGTCCATTCGGGAGAGCTATAAGCGTCACCCGATCGAGTTTGACATTCAGCTTGGCGCGAAGAAAGACGGAACCCTGTGCGCCATGAAGGTAGAGGCGATCGGCGACGCGGGCGCGTATATCAACATGTCGCCGCCGGTGATGTATAAAACGGCGACGCTCGGGCCGGGGCCTTACCGCATAGAAAACGTGGACTACAACGCCACGAGCGTGATGACCAACAATGTCCATACGGGGTCGATGCGTGGCTTCGGCACGCCGCAGGCAATCTTCGCGCTGGAAAACGCGATGGACGAGCTGGCGGAGAAGCTGAACCTGTCGCCAACGGAACTGCGGCGCAAGAACCTGCTGCAAAACGGAGACGTTAGCCCCTGCGGACATCTGCTGGATTTCCACGAGGTCAGCATTCGTTCCGTGATGGAAAAAGCGGCCGAGGAGCTGGACTTTGACAAGAAGTTTGCCCTCTACAGCGCTCAAAATAAAGATGGTCGCCGCATCCGCCGCGGCGTTGGCATCGCGGTGAGCATGCGCGGGGCAAGCATCGGCGCGGACGGTAACGGCTTTGACGTTGCGCGTGCGTTTATCGAGGTGCTGGACGACGGCAGCGTAAACGTTGACCTCGGCCTGACCGAGTTGGGGCAGGGACTTCGCACCTGTCAGAGCCAGATGGTGGCGGAAGGGCTGGGCGTTTCGTTTGAGCGAATCTGCTTTGGACACACCGACACGTCGCGCTCCCCGGCGACCGGCGCATGCATCGCCTCGCGCAGCACGCTGCTCGGCGGCGGCGCGCTCAAGGACGCGAGCGTGAAGGTACAGGCGATCATGGCGCGCGCGCTTGCGCGAAAGTTTGGCAAACCCACCGACGGCATCGTTTTTGAGCAGGATCGTGTTCGCTTTGCAGATGTGGACATCTCCTTTGGAGAAGCTGCCAAGATTTGTTACGATCTTTGCGAAACCCCGATCGCAGTGGGAACCTATGTGGTGCCCAGACTCAACTGGAACGAAAAGGAAGGCTACGGAGAGCCGTTTTACACCTACACCTACTCCTGCCATGCGGCGGAGGTGGAGGTTGACCTGGATACCGGCGGCGTGGAGGTCATCAAGATGGTCGGCTGCCACGATATGGGCCGCGCGATCAATCCCGCTATGGCAAAAGGGCAGATTTACGGCGGCCTCGCGATGGCGCAGGGCATGGCTTTGATAGAAGACCTCGGGCACAACGAGAAGACGAGCCAACTGAAAAACCTCAATTTTGAAGATTATCTGATTCCGACGATACTCGATGTACCGGACAGCAACCAACCGATATTGGATGAGCACGTCGACCCAAGAAGCGCTTTTGGCGGGCGATCTCTCGGCGAACCTGCGACGGAGCCCGGCGCGGGCGCGATTCTTTGCGCACTCAACCATGCGCTCGGCAAGGCGGGGCTCATTCATGAGCTGCCCGCCGATCTGGATCGGGTGTTTGCCGCGATTCGGTCGATGGAGGGGAGGAAAGCATGATGGAATGTCTTGACTATAGAAAACCGTTGACGCTTGCCGAGGCGCTGGACGCACTACAAACGGCGGAGGGCGAAGTGCTGCTGCTCGCGGGCGGAACGGATGTTTTGGTCAACGCGCGCGAAGGCCACCCGTACCGGAACAAAACCGTGATCGATATTTACGGCATTCCGGAACTCTGCCAAATTGAGGAACAGACGGATTGGATCGCCATCGGCGCGGGCGTGACACACGCACAAATCGAGCAATCGCCGCTGATTCGCGCGAAGGCGGGCGTGCTTTCGGACGCATGCCGCACCGTGGGCTCGCCGCAGATTCGCAATCACGCGACCATTGGCGGAAACATTGCGAACGCTTCGCCCGCTGCGGACTCGCTCGCGGCGCTGAGCGTATTGGAAGCGGAGGTGGAGGTAAACCGCCTCGGCGAGAGCCGCCGCGTTCCG
>JAQVML010000302.1 GCA_028703645.1 Eubacteriales bacterium | reverse complement strand
TGATGCGCGCGCCCTGCGTCTTTAGATCGCGAATGACATACTCGTCCAAGTCGCTGCTCGCGGCGATGATCGCCTTTGGGAAACCCGCTTCGTCCAGCATCATACGCGCTTTCTTGCTCAGATATGCAAGGTCGCCGCTGTCAAGGCGGATGCCAACCGGCTCGTGCCCGCTCGCGCGGAGCTCTTTAAACACCGTGATGGCGTTGGGAACGCCGCTGCGAAGCGTATCAAATGTATCGACCAGCAGCAGGCAGCTATCCGGAAATCTGCGGGCATAGGCGCGAAACGCGGAGATTTCGTCGGAGAAACTCTGCACCCAGCTGTGTGCATGTGTGCCGGAAACGGCGATGCCAAACATTTGCCCCGTGAGGACGTTGCTGGTTGCGTTGCAGCCGCCGATGATGGCGGCTCGTGCGCCGTAGATGGCGGCGTCAGCGCCCTGCGCACGGCGAAGGCCAAACTCCAACACACTATCGCCCTGCGCGGAATAGCAGATCTGGCTTGCCTTGGTAGCGATCAGGGTTTGATGATTGACAAACGTGAGGATTGCGGTCTCGATGAGCTGCGCTTCCATGATGGGCGCGCGAACGCGAACGAGCGGCTCATAGGGGAAGACAACGGTGCCTTCCACCATCGCATATAGTTCGCCGGTAAAGCGGAATGTTTTGAGGTAGGTGAGGAACTCCTCGTCGAACAGTTGAAGAGAGCGCAGATAGGCGATATCCTCTTCGGCAAAGTGAATGTTGTTGATGTATTCCACAACGCTCTCTGTGCCCGCCATAACGGCGTAAACAACGTCCTCTTTCGGACGGAAGAATAAATCAAAGATGCCTTCGTTCTGTTGCATGCCTTCCTTAAAGTAGCCATACATCATCGTGAGTTGGTACAGGTCGGTCAGCATGGTTAAATTTCGCATGGGAGTGATCCTCCTTCAGATGAATCAGTACAGGATTGAAACGGTGTAAACAAGCACGTTTCATCCGATTTTCTCTATTATAGCGCGATTGCGTAGGAGAAAAAAGAACGTAGGAGCCGGTTTTTGCGAAGAAACTGCGTCAATCATGGGGAAATCGGCGTTTTCCGACGAAATACGCACTTTTCAAATACAATTTTGCAACGGAAAAGAAACAGAAAAGGACCGATAAAAATGCGCTTCAAAATTTGATCAAAAGCAATTGACAACAACCCTCCCTACCGCTATAATGACATGGTGCGCGGCAGTGCTGGAATTGGCAGACAGGCACGTTTGAGGGGCGTGTGCGCGAGCGTATGGGTTCAAGTCCCATCTGCCGCACCAAGAAAAAATGACCACCTAAGAGGGTGGTCGTTTTTTGTTGCTCTGGATGTTTGAAGGGACTTGAAGCCGCGACCACCGCGTGATGCGGCGGGCAAAACACCGCAGTGTCGGTGTTTTGAGCGGCAGACTTTTCGAGCGAAGACCACCGTACGGTGTGTCTGATCGCGAGCAAAGAAGTCCCATCTGCCGCATTTGGAGTAAACGAAGCTTCGATACTTGTTCAGACATTTCTCATACTGTATAATTCTTTCAACATAGTACATATAGCAGTATGAAGAGGTGTCAAACAATGAGCGTAGGGAAGATCGGTATTATCAGCGCAACCGAGTTCGAGTTGACGCCGTTTCTAAATAAGATGACAATTACGCAAACAACCACCAAGGCACTGCTTCAAATTCATGAAGGTTTTTATCATGATATTTCTGTCGTATCTGCTTTTTGTGGCGTGTGTAAAGTGAACGCTGCCATAGCGGCGCAGATCATGATAGATGTTTATAATGTGGATGAGATTGTTATGATTGGCGTTGCGGGAGCAATCGATTCGAGACTCAGAATCCTAGACACTATTATTTCAAATGAAATTGTCTATCATGATGTGGCAGACGAAGTCTTGACGCATTATCATCCGTGGATGAAGCATCCATATTTCACGGCGGATCAAGCTCTGCTGAATCAAATTGTAACTTCCAATTCTGGCGACGAAACGGTTTTGGTCGGAAAGATGGTTACTGGGGAAGCGTTCATCGACCAAGACGGGCGGGAAGAGATTATCGAAAAGCACAATCCGCAATGCGTTGACATGGAGACGGCAAGTGTAGCCCACGTGTGCTATGTCAATCAAATCCCGTTTGTGGCAATTCGTTCGATGAGCGATACTCCGCAAGAAAGCGGTAACTCGAATTTTGCGAAGTATGCGAGCGCAGCCGCCGAAAAATCGGTTCAGGTGCTTTGCCGATATCTCGAAACGAAAAAAGAACAGTAATGATCGATCTTAGAAAAATCGATGTCTTTTTTTCTGTAAAACATGTAATAATTATGCAGCATTCTGCTATAATCACTAAAAAATTCAGAATCAGGAGAAAGCTTTGCAGCTTTTCATCGTAGACGCATTTACCGACCACATCTTCGGCGGCAACCAAGCCGGCGTTGCTTTGCTGCGGGTGGGCCAGCCGTTTCCCAATGATGCGCTCATGCAGAAGATCGCGGCGGAGCTCAAGCACTCCGAGACCGCGTTTGTGCGGCGGGAAGCGGAGGGCGCATTCCTGCTACGCTACTTTACGCCGGAGGGCGAGGTGCCGCTCTGCGGCCACGCGACGGTCTCCGCGTTTACTGTGTTGCGTCATACGGGCGAGATTACATGCGGCGAGTATCTTGCGAAAACGCAATCGGGAGATCTACGCGTGATGGTCGAGCCGGACAAGATTTGGCTTCAGATGCCACGCGGGGAGCTGCTCAAGACGATGAACGAAGAAGAAACGGCGCGGGTTTATCGCGCTTACGGGCTAACTTCAGCGGATCAGCCGGACGGCATGTGTCCTGCCATCGCCAAAGTGGGGCTCGCGGATATTCTCCTCCCGGTCGGCAGCAAGCATGCGCTGGATCACGTGAAACAAAGCCGCGAAGAAGTGATTACGCTCTCAAAGGAACTCAACGTCGTCGGCGTACACATGTACTTCTGTCCGAGAGATGGTGCGCCGACCGCGTATTGCAGAAACTTTGCGCCGCTGTTCGGCATCGATGAAGAATCCGCAACGGGAACGTCCAACGCATCTTTAACGCATTATCTGAACCTGCAAGGGCGAATTTTGCCGGATGCAGTCAACACGATTGCGCAGGGCGATGCGATGGGGAAGCCCTCAACAATATACAGCAAAGTCGACGAGGATGGCGCGATCTGGATCGGCGGCAGCGCGGTAATCTCGATTCAAGGTGAACTGAAACGCTAAGT
>JAQVML010000301.1 GCA_028703645.1 Eubacteriales bacterium | reverse complement strand
TCGTCTTTGCTACCTTGTAGATCATGTACACGAGCACCGCCACGTTGGCAGCCAGCGCGATGGCTCCCATCACGGTATAGATCACGGGGTTATACGTGCTCGTAACCATCTGGATGCCGGTATCCTGAAACAGCGGGAACGTTTGGGCAAACATGCACCAGATCGCCAGCGTCTGCGCGCGGTGTTGCAGCCACGCGCCTTTGCCAACGGTGAACGCGCAAAGCGTCGGCGCAAAGAGCAGCGCAAGCCCCGCATAAAACGCGTGCGTCGGAATGCAGTTGTAGGTATACGTGAAGTTCCAAAGGTCATACGCGATGATCCAGAACCAGAGCATATCCGGCCAGAGCATGTCGCGGCTGCCGTCGAGCTTCGTCTTCTTGCGAACGGCGATGCCGAACCAGCCCGTGATGGTGATGATGTTGAGCAAGCCCGCGATGCCGTTCATGATGTTCCAAGGCCCGCCGAGCACGCCGGTGACTTCGCCCTCGATCGGGCCGGAGTTGGCGAGCCAGTACATCGCGCCCACTTGGAAGTCGCGCACGCAAGCCTCGAGGATGTTGATCGCGAGGATCAGCGGCGGGAAGAGTAACGCCCATTTCATGTCGGCGAGGCGCCACTTGACCTCACCCGTGAGCTTGTCTCTCTTCTGTAGATGGCGAATGAGCCAGAAGCCGACGCAGCCGATGGTCGAAGAATACACCTTCATCAGATGGAACCAGTCGGTATACGTCTTTTCCTTCATCACGGTGAACCAAATCACCGAAAGCGTGATCGGCAGCACGATAAAGCTGACAAACCCGGCCCATTTCCAGCGACGCGCGATTTCGTTAAACACGAACAGTCCCGCGAACACCGCAAGCCAGATTGCCCAAACGGTCAGTGCAGGCACGCCCTGCGCAAATGTAAACATATCTCCCTTTCCCAATGCGCCGCTTTCCGGTGCGGCGAAACCGAACTCAAGCAAATCGCCGCGTTTTTCGCTCCTGCGCGGCGACATCGGCGGCCTGTTTCCCCACATTTTCCGCCTGATATCGTTAGTATCGCGCCGCAGATTCGCGCTGTCAAGAGTACAGTCGATAAATCGATACTGGCGTTTCGATTACGCGATTGTAGTAAAACATGATTCTATTGTTCTGTTGCTTATTCATCAATATAAAATCGTGGTCGTTCCATTTGCTCAACCACTTTTCGGCTTATCTTGCGCATATTTCGGTGTGTTTGGCTCGTCAGAACGCGTGTGGATCAACCACGACGCAAACAGAGGTGAAATGAACGGGTGAATCCCCAAAAAACGATCCGGCACGCCCACCGCGCGTTCGTGTTACTTCACACCAAACTACGTGGCAACGTGCCGGAACAAGATTGTATTATATCCGCACGGTACAAAAACACAAGATGCGTTTTGTTATAGCGGGTATATAAATTTGAACATCCTGTGACTTTATTTATTTGACCTCTTGTGTCCAACCGCGCGGATCGGGCAGAATCCCGGTCTGGATGCCGGTGATCGTGTCGTAGATCTTTTGTGAGAGCGGACCCACTTCGCGGTTGTTGATCATAAATTCTTCACCAAGGTAGCGAAGTGTGCCCATCGGCGAGATGACGGCTGCCGTACCGCTGGCAAACGCTTCTTTCAGCTTGCCCTCTTTCGCGGCTGTGGTTACTTCGTCGATGCTGACCCTACGCTCGTTTGCGGTAACGCCCCATTCGCGCAGAAGCGTCAGCACGCTGTCGCGCGTGATGCCGGGGAGGATCGTTCCCGCGAGCGGAGCGGTCACGACCTCGTCGCCGATAACGAAAAACGCGTTGGAGGAGCCGACTTCCTCAATATACTTGTGCTCGTGTGCATCGAGCCAGAGCACGTCGTTGCAATCGCACTCATACGCCTTTTGCGAGGCGCGGAGGCTGCCGGCATAGTTGCCGCCGACCTTGGCAAAGCCCGTTCCGCCGTGCGCCGCGCGGATGTATTCATCCTCAACGAAGATGCGCGTGGTGGAGAGCTTGCCGCGATTTGCCGCATAATACGGGCCGGACGGGCAAAGAATGACCATGAAGCGGTAATGCTTCGCGGCCTTGACGCCCAGCGCGGGATCATCCGCAATGATAAACGGGCGGATGTAGAGCGACGTGCCCGGTGCATCCGGCACCCAATCCTTATCTTCCGCAACGGTGGCCTTTACGGCTGCGACGAAGAGCTCCTCGTCCATCTGCGGCATGCAGATGCGCTCGTTGGTGCGGTTGAGGCGGCGCGCGTTCATCTCCGGACGGAACAGCAGCACGCGTCCGTCTTCGGTCTTATAGGCCTTCATGCCCTCAAACATCATCTGCGCATAATGCAATACGCTCGAAGCCGGGCTGATCAGGATATCGCCATAAGGGACTACCTGTCCGTCGTGCCAGCCCTGGTCCTCGTCATAGTCCATCACAAACATGTGGTCGGTAAACTGCTTGCCAAACACCAGCTCGTTTGCGCTGGGTTTGGATTTGGGGTTCGGATTTCTCGTCACCGGAAACGTGTAACTCATCTCATGTCTCCTCATTCGTTCTCATATTTACTGCCAGTCGTCTGTTTGGCTGATCGGGCCATACAGCGTCGGCCTGCGGTCTAAAATAAACCTTTTTAATTATTTTTTACAAAAAATATACTGGTTTTGGCCTGCGGTCTAAAATAAATCTTTTATTCTCTAGTTATGTTTACACAAACTAGAATAGAGTTCCGGCCTGCGGTCTAATAATACTGGTAACTCTTCTCGGATGCGTTTCTGCGCTTCTAAGTCGATCGAAGAGAAAATTATCTCTTCTTTTTCTCCCGCCTGCGCGAGAACGTTGCCCAGTGGGTCTACGATTGCGCTGCTGCCGCCAAACTGCGTACCAAATGCCTCACCGCAGCCGTTGCAAAGCGCGACATACTGTTGGTTTTCAATGGCTCTCGCATCAAGCAGCGCCCGCATCTGTTTTGTCGCAACCTTTCGCCACTCGGCGGGGATAAACAAAATTTTCGCTCTGGAGAGCGCCAGTGCGCGCGCGAGTTCCGGAAACCGTAAATCGTAACAAATCATAATCCCGCACATGACGCCGTCCAGCGGAAACGTGACGATTTGATCGCCAGCCTGATATGCCTCCCCTTCGCCGGAAGGCGAAAAGGGATGCGTCTTGTCGTATTCCGCGATGCAGTCCCCCGCGCGGTTAAAAACAAAGGCGGTGTTATAGAGCGCCTCCGCCTTGCGGCAAAGAACGCTGCCCGCAA
>JAQVML010000300.1 GCA_028703645.1 Eubacteriales bacterium | reverse complement strand
GCAGAAAACGGAACGGCGTATGCGGGAGCGCCCAGCAGCTTTGCCGCCTTGTTGGCGGCGATCACGCGCTGACTTTTGCTGATCTTGTCCGCCTTGGTGGCGACCACCGTAAACGGAACGCCCGCATGCAGTGTCCACTGGAACATCTGCCGATCATCCGGCGATGGTTCATGGCGAATATCAACGAGCAGAAACAGGTGCTTGGGTCTACCGCTCGCCAGATAGCTGCCGATCAGATTGCCCCACTCCGTCTGCTCGTCCTTGCTGCGCTTGGCAAAACCGTAGCCCGGCAAATCGACGAGATAAAACGCGTTGTTCATCAAAAAATAATTGACGAGCCGCGTCTTGCCCGGCGTTTGAGACGTCTTGGCGAGTTTTTGGTTGTTGGTCAAGCAGTTGATAAGACTGCTCTTGCCGACGTTGCTGCGGCCGACGACCGCGATTTCGCACGAAAGCGGGGCAGGGTATGTTTGACCCTGCCCAACGCTTGTGACAAATTTGGCTTGATTAATGGCGAACTGCTTCATGCGTCATATCCAGACCCGGCAAATTCAGCCGTGGTTCCGCTCCATGCGGGTGCATCGTGAGGGCAACGTTCAGCACGTCGTCCACCGTCTCGGCATAGTCGATCTTCAGCGCGTTTTTGATGTCCGCCGGCACGTCGTAGAGATCCTCGCGATTCGACTTGGGCAGCACCACCTGCACAACGCCCGCGCGCACGGCGGCAAGCAGCTTTTCACGCAACCCGCCAATCGGCAGCACGCGCCCGCGCAGCGTGACCTCGCCCGTCATCGCAACCGAGCTCTTGACCGGAATTCCGGTGAGCGCGGAGACCAGCGCCGTCGCCATTGCAACACCGGCGGACGGGCCATCCTTCGGCACCGCGCCTTCCGGCACATGGATGTGGACATCCAGCGTCTCTAAAAACGCGGGATCGATGCCAAAGCGGGAAGTGTTGGCGCGCACGTAGGTCATCGCGGCCTTGGCGGACTCCTGCATCACGTCGCCAAGCTGGCCCGTGAGTTGAAGGATTCCCTTTCCGGGCACCGCCGCGCTCTCGACCTCCAGCGTTTCGCCGCCGACGCTCGTCCAGGCAAGGCCTGTCACCACGCCGACCGTATCAGGCCTAAGCGGCTCGCTCTTTTTGAACTTTTGCGGCCCGAGCCATTCGGTAATACGTCCCTCGGTGAGCGTGATCCGCGTCTTTCCGTCCGCCAGATCGCAGGCGGCCTTGCGGCAAACGCTCGCAATCACGCGCTCAAGTTCGCGCACGCCCGCCTCGCGGGTGTAACCGCTAATCAGGATGCCGAGCGCCGCGTCGGACACGCGCAGATTCGTTTTCTTGAGTCCGTGCTTCTCCATCTGTTTGGGCAACAGGTGGCAACGGGCAATTTCGACCTTTTCGTCGAAGAGATAGCTCGGGACCTCGATGAGCTCCATGCGATCGAGTAGCGGGCGCGGAATCGAGCTCGCGTCGTTCGCGGTGGTGATCATCATGGCGTGGCTCATGTCATACGGCAGCTCGAGGAAATGATCCGTAAAGGAGAAATTCTGCGCGCTGTCGAGCACCTCCAACATCGCGCTGGAAGGATCGCCCCGCATGTCCTTGCCGAGTTTGTCGATTTCGTCAAACAGCAGCACGGGGTTGATCGAGCCGGATTTGCGCATGGCCTCGATCACGCGGCCCGGCTGCGCGCCGATGTAGGTGCGCCGGTGTCCGCGAATCTCCGCCTCGTCATGCACGCCGCCGAGACTCATGCGGACAAACTTGCGTCCCATCGCCTCCGCAATGCCGCGCACGATAGACGTTTTGCCGACGCCCGGAGGGCCGACAAGGCAGAGAATCTGCCCCTGCGGGTTGTTTGTCAACCGCTGGACGGCAAGCGTCTCAATGATGCGGGTCTTGACTTTCTCCATGCCGAAATGATCCCGATCTAACACCGCCTTTGCGTGCGCAAGATCGAGGTTATCCACCGTTTCCTCCATCCAGGGCAGGTTGAGAATCAATTCAATATACGCCTGCTCCATCGGTGCCTCGTGAGAGCCGCCGGGCAAAGAAGCGAAGCGGTCGAGCTGTTTGTTGAGCGCTTTGCGCACTTCCGGCGGAAGATTCTTTTTCTCCGCTCGTTCGCGGTAAGCGTCCAGCACGTCGTCCTCGCCTTCGCCTAGCTCTTCCTGAACGGCTTTGAGCTGCTCACGCAGGACAAACTCCTTCTGGTTGCGCTCGACGGCGGCTTTGATCTTGCCCGCGATGCGGCGATCCACCTGCATGACCATCAGTTCGTTTTCGATGATGCTAAGAAGGTTTGTCGCACGCGCGACGAGATCCGTCTGCTCGATCAGCTTTTGCTTGTCCTCAAGCTTGCTGACCACATGTTGTGCAATCGCGTCCGTAAGCTCCGAGAGCGTCGCCAGCGCCAGCACCGCGTCCTTTTGATCCTGCGTCAGGCGGTCGCGCTGACCTGCGTGCTCCGTAAAGCCTTCGCTCAAGCGGCGGCGCAATGCCTCCACGGTGAATTCATCCGGCTCGACGTCTTCAAACACCTCAACCTGTGCAGTGTAATGCGGGTTTTCGGAAATGATGTGCGCAATCTTTGCGCGCGCAACTCCGGTCACCAGCAGATGCACCGTGTCGTTTTGAATCCGGAATACCTGCCGAATGCGGCAGATTGTGCCGACTTCATACAGATCCTCAGGCGTTACATCGACCACTTTCGCGTTTTTTTGCGAAACAAAGAACGCGTATCCTTCGTCCGAAAGCGCCTGCTCCATAGCAGAAAGCGTCTTTTTCCGTCCAATATCGCAATGCATCACTTCGTTTGGCAATACCGCTATTCCGCGCAGCGGGATGACGGGCAGCGTTACGATTCCATGCAGATTCATACTGTTTTCACCTCCATTAGGGATGTAGTATCTCATTCCCCTTGATTGTCCTGTCTGTTCCTTAAAAAAGCTCTTCCATGCCGCGGGAAATATTTTGATACGAGTCCCATGTTCATGGATTGTAGTATCAGTATAGCGAGTCGTTTTCCGCAATGCAAACAAGCAAAGCGGGATAATGTAACGTCACGACCACAACACTGTGAACTTTTAGCATCAAACGCACGAGAGTGCTAACAACGATTATTTTACTCGAAAATTTGCGCGTTTTCCACCCCGTTTTGCGTCTTACCCTCTCTTTTTTGGTGAAACAAAACGACGGCTCACAATCTTCTTGCGAACCGCCGCTTCGTATCAATCAGCAAAACAGCTTTTGTAGATTGCG
>JAQVML010000299.1 GCA_028703645.1 Eubacteriales bacterium | reverse complement strand
CTCGGCGTCGGCGTTCCAGATGTCGGCAGATGCCGAATCGAGGTGCGGGAAGGCAAGTTGCATCTGCACTCCTCCGCCGCCTGTATCGGTCAGGGAATGGGCACCGTGCAAACACAGTTTGTCAAGGAGATCACGGGTTTACCGCTGGAACAAATCGTCTATCATGTTCCCGACACCTCCAACGCGCCAAACGCGGGCAACACCACCGCCTCCCGCCAGACGCTCTTTACCGGCGAGGCCGTCGTCCGTGCGGCGAAACTTGTCAAGTCCGCAATGAACGAAACGGGTTCCTTGCAAGCGCTCGAAGGACAAAGCTTTCTCGGCGAATATGAAGGCAAGACAGACCCGATGGGTTCCGACAAACCAAACCCCGTTTCACATATCGCCTATGGATATGCGACGCATGTGGTCGAGTTGGACGACGATGGTCGCGTTTGTTGCGTCACCGCCGCGCATGACGTTGGTTTGGCAGTCAATCCCATTGCGCTGGAAGGCCAGATCGAAGGCGGCGTGGTCATGAGCCTTGGCTATGCGCTTACAGAGGATTTCCCGCTGGAAAACGGAAAACCCATGCGCAAGTTTGGCACACTCGGCCTCTTTAAGGCGAACTTTACGCCGGATGTTACGCCAATCATCGTCGGCACGGCAAGCAAAGACGGCCTCGCCTGCGGCGCAAAAGGCGTTGGCGAAATCTGCTCGATTCCAACCGCGCCTGCGGTGCAGCTCGCGTACTACAATCGCGACGGAATTTTCCGCACGAAGCTTCCGCTGGAAAAAACACCGTACAGCAAAAAATAACGCTCATACCCGGGTGCGGCGCGTTTTGTGATCGAAAACAGTGCCGCAACCTTGATCGAAAGCCATTGGCTATGGCTTGTTGTTTCCTCATTCCGAAGCGGCGGGACTCATCCCCGCCGCTTTGCGTTTTTGGTTAATGAAGCGGGACTCATCCCCGCCGCTTTGCGTTTTTGGCGATTTTTTACTCTAGTTACGATTCGAATTGCGCGAGTTCTCTCGATTTCACAATATGATCGCATTCTATGTGTTCGAAATCATTGATCACGCCGCCTCACATGTTATAATAAAAACACTTGGCAACGAAAAAGACAGTCAGGGAATCTCAAAAAGAAAAAAGGGAGTGTTTATGTTCAGAGATAAAGCCGGAAACGTAGCGGTCGGCAAAATTGTCGCAATCGCCACAGTTCTTATCTTGGTTTTGATCGTGCTCGGCGGCAGCGTCGTCGTCGTAGAGGCGGGTCAAACCGGCGTCGTACTCACGTTTGGCAGGGTCAGCCCCATCGTGCTGCAGGAAGGTATCCATCTAAAGATACCGTTTGCCCAGAACGTCATCGCCATCAACAATCGAATTGTGAAGACGGAAGTAACGACCGAAGCTTTCAGCAAAGATTTGCAGACGGTTTCCACCGTGATTGCGGTCAACTATCACATCAACAAGTCCTCCAGCGGAGATATCTACAAACAAGTCGGCCTCGGCTATGAGGATGTGCTTGTTGTCCCCGCAATCAACGAGGTGCTCAAGGCAGTTACGGCGAATTACACCGCTCAGCAGCTTGTCAGCTCGCGCGGCGACGTCAGCATTTTGTTGGACGACAATCTCAACGCAAAACTCAACGAGTATGGAATCATGGTTGATGATCTCAACATTATCAACTGGGATTTCACCGAGGAGTACATCAGCGCGATTGAGGCAAAACAGGTTGCGGAACAAAACCTGATCAAGACCCGCACAGAGCAGGAACAGGCGCTCGTCATCGCCAACACCGAAGCGCAGAAGCAGGTCATTGCGGCGCAGGCGGAAGCGGACAAGATTCGTCTGCTCGCGGATGCAACCGCAGAAAGCAACCAAACCATTACGGCATCGCTCAGCGATATTCTGATTCGCTATGAGCTCCTGCAAAAGTGGGATGGTCAGTTGCCCAAGGTCACCGGAGGCGCAAGCACCTTTACCGACATCAGCGGGCTGCTACAGTAATCCAGTTTCCTACGCAAACAAAAGAGACGGATTTTTTTCCGTCTCTTTGTTTGTTTTTTGGGTTGTTCGTGAATTTGTTAGAACGACTGCTGCGCAAGAAACGCCGCAATCGCCTTCTCTTCCTCTCCGCCTGACGAAAGCAGTCGCGCGCAGAGCGCGCCGCCGCCGTAGTTGCAGCCGGTCAGCATGTCTTCCACGCGCTTGGCAAGGGAGGCGTCCATCGCGTCCGTGTAGCAGGTTGCCGATTTCACCACGCCATTTTTCACGTTTAGCAGCAGCTCAAAGCAGCCGAACTCGAACCGGTTCTCCAAAGAAACGTTAAACGCGGGCGTAGAGCCAAACTTCCAGTCCCAGGAAGCATACGTCTGGCGCTTTTGCTCCAACTTCTCTTTATCGATGAGGTCCCAACTATGCGGCTCATACGCGCCGTATTCTTCCTCAAACGCTTCCATCAGCGCCTGCTTCATCGTCTCCACGTTGAGCGCGGGGTTCTGTAAGCCGAGGTTGGCCACACGGCTTGTCACGCTCTTGACGCCCTTTGCTTCCAGCTTCATCTGCGATGGCGCAAGATATCTCCCAAGCCGTGAAAAGTCCGCAGAGATCAGAATCGTACCGTGATGGAGCGCCACATCGTTACTGAAACGAAACGCGTTGCCGGAGAATTTCTCCCCCGTAGCCGTTAAGACAAGATCGTTTCTACCGGTAAACGAGGTCTCAATACCAAACTTCGCCGCGGCCTTTTGAATCACCCCAAGTTGACGCACGAGGTCATAGTGTTCCTTCGGCAATAGAAACGTGAAGTTTAAATTACCGAGATCGTGAAACACCGCGCCGCCGCCGGAAGACCTGCGCGCGAGCTTGCCGTCCTCGCTTTCCAATAGCTCGACGCGGCATTCGCGCCAAGCGTTCTGGTTTCGACCGATGACGACCGTGCGTTCGTTTTGCCAGAGGTAAAAGGTCGCACCCTCGCCCTGCGTTTCAAAAAGCAGTTCTTCGAGCGCGAGGTTTTCATATGGATCGACGCTGTTTGTGATCAAGAATCGGTTCAACGGCAGTCCCTCCTGTATTTGGTTTGGCTGTTACTGAATCGGTTTGTTCCAGTTTTTCACGCGCTCAATGCTCGCTTTTGCGCTGGCTACCACGTTTTCAACCGTAAAGCCAAATTCTTTAAACAGAATGCCGGCCGGAGCGGATGCACCAAAGTGATCGAGACAAACGGTCGTGCCGTCGAGCCCAACATAGCGATCCCAGCTGTAGGCGGACGCGGCCTCCA
>JAQVML010000298.1 GCA_028703645.1 Eubacteriales bacterium | reverse complement strand
GACGGTCAAGCTGTTCCGAAAGACACTGGCATTGGATCAAAAACAGGAAGAACCAGATCTAGAGGATTGAGCTGAATTCACGCAGGGGTGAAACGACAAGAGCGCCGAAATTTCGGCGCTCTTGTTTACGTTAATTTGGCGTTATAGATTTTCGCCGTTTTGCTCGACCACTGAGCGGTACCAAAACGCGCTGTCCTTCGGGTGGCGCTTGAGCGTCTCATAATCGACATAGAACAGACCGAAGCGCTCCTCGTATCCGTTGCTCCACTCAAAATTGTCAATCAAGCTCCAGTGGAAATATCCGCGAATGTCCACGCCGCTCTCGCCCGCGCGCTTGTATTCGCGCAGGTAGCGATGCAGAAAATCGATTCGATCGGGATCGTGTACCTTTCCGTCGAGGTAGATCTTGTCGTTACAGCTCAGCCCGTTTTCCGTAATATAGACGGGGAAGTGATATCGCTCGTAGATAAACTTTGTGCAGTCATACATCATGGCGGGCGTAATCGGCCAGCGAATCGCCGTGCGCGGATAACCGCGATGGAACGGCACGTACTCCGGCCCGTTCTCGCCCGCGCGAATGACAACGGAGTTGTAGAAATTCAACCCGATGAAGTCGATGGGCTGATGAATCAGCGCGAGATCTTCCGCCGTGATCAACGGAGAGCCGAAAAACGGATGCTCCGGATAATGCCCGAGCAGCGCGGGATCGAGGAACGCATTGTGCGAAAACAGCGAAAAATCAGGATGCATGCCAAAGGTGAACATCGCCGTTCTCGCGGCTTCAGTGTCCGCTTTGCTCCCGGTTTCGGGAATGCACCCAAGCCCGCAGGAAGCAAGACCGATTTGCGCGGAAGGGTCGGCGTTTCGCACCGCCTGCACCATCATGCCGTGCGCAAGCATCGCGTTGTGCCAGCAGCGAAGCAGCGGTTCACCCGAAAGCGTCTTGCCAGGCGCATGCCAGCCTGCCTCGTATCCAAGGCCGATGAAGCACTGCGGCTCGTTGATGGTGAAATAATGCGAGACACGTCCGCGAAAATGCTCTGCGACAACGCTTGCAAACTGCGCGAGCAGCGCTGCCGTCTCGCGATTTTGCCAACCGCCTTCGCCTTCCAGTGCTTGTGGCGTGTCCCAGTGAAACAGCGTGATCCATGGCGTGATGCCGTTTTCCAGCAGCAGGTCGACCACCTTGTCGTAGTAAGCAAACCCACGCTCATTTAGCGTGCGCCCGTCGGGAAAGACGCGCGTCCAACCAATGCCAAAGCGATAGTGCTTGACGCCGAGCGAAAGAAGAGCCGCAAGATCCTCCTCAAAGCGATGGTAGCTATCGCAGGCGATGTCGCCCGTATGTCCTTCATAGGTTTTTCCGGCGGTGTGAGAAAACACGTCCCAAACGGTTTGTCCGCGCCCGTCCTCGCTCACCGCGCCTTCTATCTGATAAGCCGCGCTTGCAGCTCCCCAGACAAATTCTTTTGGAAACGACATGGAGCCTCCTTCGTTATCCCATCACAACGGAAACGTTGCGCTCGGAAATGTTCTCGTCAAACGGAATCACATTGCCTTCAATCTGCTTGCCGTCGACGGTGATCGAATGCACTCCTTTGCTGACACCTTCGGGCTTCTCAACCGAGATGTAATATTTAACACCGCGGAAGATTCTTTCGCATTGGAATCCCTTGATTGAGGAGGGCAGACACGGGTCGATCGCGAGCCCGCTCAGCGTCGGGCGGATGCCGAGGATATATTGGCTGACGTTCATAAACGTCCAGGCAGCGGTTCCGGTGAGCCAGCTGTTCTTGCCTTCGCCGAAGGTCGGCGCGTCAACACCCGCGACCATCTGGCAGTAGACATACGGTTCCGTGTGACGAATTTCGCTGATGTCTTCCACATATGCGGGGCAGGTTCGCGTATATACTTCAAACGCTCTGTCGCCGTGGCCTAAAACGGTCTCGGCGCAGCTGATCCAGGGGTTGTTGTGGCAAAAGATGCCCGCGTTTTCCTTATAGCCCGGCGGGTAGGAGCTGATTTCACCGAGCTCAACATGATAGCGCGTGTACGCAGGCTGTTGGAGCACGATGCCATATTTGCTGTCGAGGCGCTCTTTTACGCTCTGGAGCGCGCGCTCGGCGAGGCCGTCATCAAGGCCGATGCCCGCCATAACGCACATGCCCTGCGGCTCAATGAAGATTTGACCTTCTTCGCAGAGTTTGCTGCCAACGGGGTTACTGTATGCATCATACGCTCTGCGGAACCATTCGCCGTCCCAACCCGCATCCAGTATGGCGCGGGTCATCTCCTCAACCTCGCGGCGGACGCTTTCCGCTTCGTCAGTCAGGTGAAGATAATCGCACAATTCGGCATATTCTTTGCCGTATTTGACAAACATACCCGCGATGAACACGCTCTCCGCTACGGGGCCTTCGTTCGGCCCAAATGTTTGAAAGCTCTCGCCCGGCTCGGTGGAGAAGCAGTTGAGATTCAGGCAGTCGTTCCAGTCCGCGCGACCGATCAGCGGCAGCGCGTGCGGGCCTTTGTGCGTGACGGTATACTGAAAACTTCTGCGTAAATGCTCCATCAGCGGCTGCGCCAAAGCGGGATCGTTGTCAAAATCCACGATCTCGTCGAGAATCGAGAAATCGCCCGTCTCGCGCAGATAGGCCGCTGTGCCTGCGATGAGCCAAAGAGGATCGTCGTTAAACCCCGTGCCAACATCCGCGTTGCCGCGCTTGGTTAGAGGCTGATATTGGTGATACGCGCTGCCGTCGGGGAACTGCGTTGCCGCGATGTCGAGAATGCGCTCTCTTGCGCGCTCCGGAATCAGATGCACAAACCCCAGCAGATCCTGACACGAATCCCGAAATCCCATGCCGCGACCAAGACCGCTTTCGAAATAACTCGCGCTGCGGCTCATGTTAAACGTAACCATGCACTGGTATTGGTTCCAAATATTCACCATGCGGTCGAGCTTTTCATCGCCGGTCTTGACGGAGAAGCGGGAGAGAAGGCCCTCCCAGTGTGCGTTCAGCTCCGCAAATGCTGCGTCAAACTGCGCATCGGTCGCGTATTTTTCGAGCAAGCGGTCGGCTGGAGCTTTGTTGATCACGTTCGGTGCGATAAACTTCTCTGCCACGGGGTTTTCGCAATAGCCGAGGGCGTAGATATATCGCTTTGTTTCGCCGGGCGCGAGCGTGAGGCGAATGTGGTGACTACCGATGGGCTGCCAACCGTGCGCAATGCTATTTTTACTCTCGCCCGCAAACACCGCCTCCGGATCGGAGAA
>JAQVML010000297.1 GCA_028703645.1 Eubacteriales bacterium | reverse complement strand
GTTTGCGGTGCAGCAAAAGAGCGCGCCAACGGGAGCTGCCGCCTCCCTGCAGACGGCTCCTTCCGGCAAACGGTCGATTTACGGCGGGTTTGTTCCGAGCGGAAAATCCACGCCGATTCGCGCGATCAAGAGCGGCAAGGACAAATGCATCATCGAAGGCACGGTCGTTTCGATCAATGAGCGTAACTCTTTTAAGAATAAACGCCGCAAGGACGCGGTGAGCTTTCCGCTGGATGTTTCACTGACCGACGGAACGGACTCCATCTACTGCTCGCTGTTGCTGGATGACGAAGAGCAGAAAGCGAGCGTGATGGCGGAGTTTGCGTCCGCAAAGAAAAATCGCGATCGCGTGCTGGCGCAGGGCGTTTGCCGGGAGTCGCAGATGACGGGCGAATTGATGTTTTACGCCAACAATATTTGCCTGGTTCCCGGCGTTTGGCGGCAGGATACGTGCGAACTCAAGCGCGTAGAACTGCATTTGCACACGCGTATGTCCACGCAGGACGGAATTACGGAGGTAGGCGCCGCGTTTGAGACCGCAAAACGCTTTGGTCACAAGGCGCTCGCCATCACCGACCACGGCGTGGTACAGGCGTTTCCGGCGGCGGCAAAGGCCGCAAAGAAGGCGGGAGTCAAGCCGATCTTCGGCGTGGAAGGCTATCTGCTGCGCGAGTCCGAATTGATCGATATGGAGCAAACCTACGTCGTGTTCGATTTGGAGACAACGGGACTCAAGCCGGAACAATGCGAGATTATCGAGGTCGGTGCGGTCAAGCTCAAAGACGGCGTGATCGTCGATCGATTTCAAACGTTTGTCAACGACGGCGTGGTGGTTCCCACAAACATTACGCAGTTGACCGGAATCACGACCGATATGCTGGCGGGTTCACCGAACACGCGAGAAGTATTGACGCAGTTCAACGAGTTTTGCGCGGGCTGCTGCCTTGTTGCGCATAACGCGGAGTTTGACATGAGCTTTGTGCGCCATCACGCGGCACGATTCAATATTACGTTTCAAAATCTCTATGCCGATACGCTGTTGCTGTCGCGCAACCTGATGCACGACCTAATCAATCATAAGCTCGACACGGTCTGTGAAGCGCTGGATGTCGTGTTGGAAACGCACCACAGGGCGTCCGACGACGCGGCGGCGACTGGCGAAATATTTCTCAAGCTCCTGCAAAAGCTACGTGATCTGGGGCTGAATCAGCTGCCCGTTCGATCGGAAGAGACCAAGCAGGAGCGTGGCAAGAAACGCGCGAAAACCAACCATATCATCATTCTCGCCAAGACGCAGGCGGGCATGAAGAACCTATACCGTATCGTCAGCTACGCGCATTTGGATCATTTTCACTATACGCCTATCATTCCGTTCAGCCTGCTCGCGCTCTACCGCGAGGGACTGATCTTAGGCTCGGCTTGCGAGGCGGGAGAACTCTATCAGGCGATCTTGAACGAAGCAGGCGAGCAGAGAACTGAATACCTCGCTAGAACCTATGATTTTCTAGAGATTCAGCCGCGCTGTAACAATGCGTTTCTTGTGCGTGAAAACAAAGCCACCGAGGAGCGGATTCTCGACATCAATCGCGAGATTGTAGCATTAGGCGATCGCCTCGGCATTCCCGTTGTCGCAACGGGAGACGTGCATTTTCTCGATCCGGAGGACGCCATCTACCGCGAAGTAATCCTCACGAAAAATGGATTTGACGACGCGGCATTTCAAGCGCCGTTGTATTATAAGACAACCACGGAAATGCTGGAAGAGTTTGCCTATCTGGGCGAGGAGACGGCGCGGCGCGTCGTGGTGGACGAACCAAACCGGATTGCTGACCTCTGCGATCTACTCAAACCGTTTCCGGATGGAACGCACGCGCCAACCATCGAAAACGCCAGTGATATTTTGCGCGATATGGCGGTTGGCAAAGCGCACGAAATCTACGGCGATCCGCTGCCGGACGTGGTGCAGGCGAGACTCGATCGGGAACTGAAGTCCATCATCGGAAACGGATTTGCTTCGCTCTACCTGATGGCGCAGCGTCTCGTATACAAGAGCAATTCGGATGGTTATCTTGTCGGTTCCCGTGGTTCGGTCGGCTCTTCATTCGTCGCGACCATGGCGGGCATTACGGAGGTCAACGCGCTGCAACCGCACTATGTCTGCCCGAACTGCAAGCACAGCGATTTTGAGGTTGACCGCATGCAGTATTTTTGCGGCATTGACATGCCGGACAAAGATTGCCCGGTCTGCGGCACGCGATACAACAAGATGGGGTTTGATATTCCGTTTGAGGTGTTTTTAGGGTTCGATGGCGACAAGACGCCGGATATCGACCTGAACTTTTCGGGTGAATATCAGCCCGTTGCGCATAAATACGTGGAGGAGATGTTCGGTCGCGGGCATGCGTTCCGCGCAGGCACCATCAGCGGCGTGGCGGAGCGCACGGCGTTTGATTATGTGCGCCAATATGAGGAAAAGACGGGGAAGGTACTTCGCAAAGCGGAGCGGGAGCGCATTGCACAAGGCTGTCAGGATGTAAAAGTGACCACGGGACAGCACCCCGGCGGCATCGTCATCGTACCCAAAGAGGACGATATCCTCGACTATACGCCGATTCAGTACCCCGCCGATAAATCCAACAAAAACACGATCACCACGCATTTTGATTTCCATGCGATGGACGACCGCCTTGTAAAGCTCGACATTCTGGGTCACGATGATCCGACCGCGCTGAGGATGCTGCAAGACCTCACGGGGCTCGATCCGGTGACAATTCCGTTGGATGATCCGGACAGGATGCGCATCTATATTTCCAGCGATTCACTCAAGGTTGATCTCTCCGCCATCGATTGCAAGGTGGGCACGCTTGGCACGCCGGAATTCGGCACGGGCTTTGTCCGCGGCGTGCTCGACGCAACGCAGCCGACCACGATGGAGGAGCTGGTTCGAATCTCCGGTTTGACGCACGGCACGGATGTTTGGCTCGGCAACGCGGAACCGCTGGTCATCAACAAAATCGCAAAGCTCAACGAAGTCATCTGCACGCGTGACGACATCATGAACTATCTAATTTTGCATGGTGTAGACGCGTCCAGCTCGTTTAAAATCATGGAGTCCGTGCGTAAGGGCAGGGGACTCAAGCCTGAGATGGAGCAAAAGCTGCTCGATAATGACATACCCGCGTGGTACATCGACTCCTGCAAGAAGATCAAGTACATGTTCCCGCGCGGGCACGCGGTGGCGTATACGATGATGAGTTTCCGCGTGGCGTACTATAAGGTACATTAT
>JAQVML010000296.1 GCA_028703645.1 Eubacteriales bacterium | reverse complement strand
TTTTTGCAGCCGGTGATCAACGCGGATTGCAGCGTTTGCGGATGCGCAAACAGTTCCACCGTCTCCGCGATTGGCTCGGAAGTGCCGCCGTTGAGTACGCACACGCGGCTGATCATGCGATAGACCTCGCCGCGGTCATGGGACACCAGCAGCGCCACGCCGGAAAAATCGGCAAGCGTTTGTTTGACCTCCGCCTCCATCTGCCACTTGAGATGGCTATCCAGCGCGGCAAACGGCTCGTCGAGCAAAATCGCCTCCGGCTCGCCCGCCAGCATTCGGCAGAGCGCAACGCGCTGCATCTGTCCGCCGGAGAGTTCACGCGGCAAGCGCTCCTCCAGTCCTTCCAAATGAAACCGGGAGATCAGGTTCTCTCGCCGTTCTTTGCGCACGCGCGCTTCCCGCACAAGCGAAAGCCCCGCGTCGATGTTTTGCAGCACCGTCATATTCGGAAACAGCGCATACCGCTGAAACAGATACCCGACCCTGCGCGCTTGCGGCGGCAGGTCGATTTTCGCTTTGGAATCGTAGAGCACGCGCCCGTCCAGCACAATACTCCCTTCGTCCGGCTTCTCCACGCCCGCGATGCATCTTAGCGTCATGCTTTTTCCGCTGCCGCTGGCGCCTAAGAGCGCGGTTACGCCCGCCTCCGCCGTGATGGAGACGTTGAGCGTAAATCCCTGTAGTCGTTTGATAATGTCGCAGGTTAAGGCCATGCTGACTCCCGTTCTGTTGATTGGATCATCGCGTAAAAGAGCGGCGTCGTTACCACTTTTTGATATTCTTCAGGTTCGCATCGGCAAACAGATTCATCACCACCACGATGCCAAACGAAATCAGCAAGATGATCGCGACCCAGAGGCCCGCCGTGCGGTAATCTCCGTTTTGAATCACCATCGCGATGCGCTGCGAAATCGTGCCCGTCTTGCCCGCAATATTGCCCGCGAGCATGCTCGTGGCTCCATATTCGCCAAGCGCGCGGGCAAAGGTCAAAATCGTTCCGCTGACCACGCCCGGCCCCGCCGAGGGCAGCACGACGCGCCAGAAAATCTTGCGCTCGCTCATGCCCAGCGTGCGACCCGCATAGATCAGCTCGATATCCACCTGCTCAAAGGCTGCTCTCGCGTTTCGATACATCAGCGGAAACGCGATCACGCTTGCGGCAAGGATGCAACCGAGCCAAGTCTGCACCACCTTGATGGACAGCTCCTGATATAAAAATGTCCCAACCGGACGGCGGAGGCTGAAGATCAGCAGCAGAAAGAAGCCCGCGACCGTTGGCGGCAGCACCATCGGCAGCGTCAGAAGCCCATCGACAAACGCCTTTGCGCGCTTGCCCATGTGCATGACGCTCCTCGCCGTCCAAACGCCGAGAAAGAAGCAGACCGCGGTTGCAACAAGCCCGGTTTTAAGTGAAATCCAAAGCGGGCTGTAGTCCAGCGTTTTGAGAATCTCCCAGAGTTCCTGCATGATCTGCCTCCTTTGGTGTGACGTGTTCGGATTCATCTTAGCACAATTTTTCCGAAATCCAGCATGCTGTAAACAGAAGATCAAGGATGAAAACGCCCGCCGCCAAATACTCTGACGGCGGGCGCTTGATTGCTGGTACCAATCCTTTCATCCAAGATGGATGATCGATTCGTTTTAGATGGATTATTGGTTGATGATGAACATGAACTTTTCGAAAACGGCCTTCGCCGCGTCCGTCTGAAGGAAGGCGATGAAGTCTTCCGCAGCCGCTGTTTCGGCGGCGGTCGCTTCAGGATTGTTCACGCGGCAGACCGGATATAGGATGTTGCCAGTGAGCGACGAATCCGCCACTTCGAGGATGTCAACATCGTCCTTGACCGAGTACGCGTCCGAATAATACACGGTTCCAATCTCGTTGGAGCCTTCCTTGACCGCCTCTTTCACCTTGCTGACGTTGCCGCACTCGTTGATCTCCACGCCGCCCAGCGCCGCGGAAACCTCCGCCGTCGTGTAATCCTTGGCTTCCTTTGCGCCGTCCAGCACGCCGAGATTGATCAGCAACTGGCGCGTATACTTGCCCGCGGGCACGCTGCCGTCGGCAAGCGCAATGCTCTTCGCCTTCGCCATGTCCGCAAAGCCGGTCACCTGCGTGCCGCTGTCTTTTGGCGTAATCAGCGCGAGCTTGTTGCAAAGCAGATCAACCCGCGTTCCCGCGATTACGTAGCCTTGCTCTTCCAGCGTCTTAATCTGGCTGACCGCAGCGGAGAAGAACACATCACAGGCAAAGCCTTCCTGCACCTGCGTAAGTAGCGTGCCGGAGCTGTCCGCGTTGTAGGTGATCACCACATTCGGCTGGGACGCGTTATACAGCGGAATAATCTCTTTAAATGCGCCTTCTAGGCTCGCCGCGATAAAGAGCTGCACTTCGGCCGCTTCCAGCGGGGCCGAGGTGGCTTCGGGGGTAGCCGCGGGCGCCTCGGCAGCGGTTTCCGCCAGGGCTTCCGTCGCGGTCGGAGTCGGTACCTCGGTTGCAACGGGCGTTGTGGCGCACGCGCCGAGCATCGCCATCATCACGATGGCGCTCAACAGGGCAATCCATTTCTTCATGTTATTTTCCTCTCGATTCATCATTTATCTGGCACACGGGGCCGGCCGGACGCCCGCGTAATCCACAAAACGAATCGTTCGCGCATGAAGAACGGATCGCTCGATCCTCCGTTACTCCTTGCCGAACCCGCAGTTGGGATAGGTGCAAACATCGCACTGTAAGCACAGTCCGCCGTTGCCAAGCCTGGTTAAATCCTTTCGGGAAACGCGCATGCCCGCTACCACGCGGGGTAAAACGATATCGAAGATCGACGCGCGCGAATACATCACGCATCCCGGCAAGCCCATCACGGGCACGCCGTCATCGTAATAACCCAATAAAAACATCGCTCCCGGCAACACCGGCGCGCCATAGGTCACGATATTTGCCCCGCTGTCGCGAATGGCGGCGGGTGTGCGATCATCCGGATCGACGCTCATGCCGCCCGTGCAAAGGACGATGTCCACGCCTTTTTTGCGCACTTCATTGATCGCGGAGACGATGTGCTCCGTGCTGTCGTCGCTGACGCGCCGCTGGGAGAGCGTAACGCCGAACGCCGCGAGCTTTTGTTCCACGACGGGCGTAAACTTGTCGGTGATTCTGCCGTGGAACACTTCGTTTCCGGTGACCACGATGCCCGCCTTGAGATTCTTACGAAACGGGGTCAGCTTCATCAGCGGTTCGCTGCCGACCAACGCCTGTGCCTCTTCCATTCTGCGTCGGTCGATCAACAGCG
>JAQVML010000295.1 GCA_028703645.1 Eubacteriales bacterium | reverse complement strand
GGCGTTTGCCTGATGTATTGTCCCGTCAATTCTGTCAAGCGCACGGAAGACGGCGCGTTTGAAATTTGCTATGACTATTGCAAAGGTTGCGGGATCTGCGCCCATGAGTGCAAGAAGGGCGCAATTGAAATGCAACCCGTAAAGGAGGAAGGATAATGGCCAACATTCAGGTATTAAACGGCAACCGCGCCGCAGCAATCGCCGCCGCGATGTGCCGCCCCGATATCATCGCGGCGTATCCCATCACGCCGCAGACGCCAATTGTGGAATATCTGGCGGAGTTTGTCACAGACGGATTTCTGGACAGCAGTGTGAGCGAGGTTGAAAGCGAACTCTCCGCAATGAGCGTAGTCACCGGTGCATCGCTTGCCGGCTCTCGTACCTTTACGGCCAGCGCGTCGCAGGGGCTTTCTTTGATGTACGAACCGTATTTCAGGGCCTCCACACTGCGGCTGCCGATCGTTATGGCAATTGTCAACCGGGAGATGATCTCTCCGCAGACCCTTTGGGGCAGCCCGCAGGATTCTCTCTCAGTGCGAGACGCGGGTTGGCTGCAAATCTATGTTGAGGATAATCAGGAGATTCTCGATACCGTTATTCTTGCGTATCGCCTTGCGGAAGACAAAAACGTGCTGCTTCCCATCAACGTGTGCTTCGACGGTTTTTATCTTTCCCATATGTCCGAGCGGGTTGAGATTCCGGAACAGAGTGAAGTGGATGCGTTTTTACCAAAATATCAACCAGACCATATCTTGCTGGATCCCAGGCGTCCCATGGCGGTCGATCCGCTCACCAACGGAAATCTTTTAACAGAATATCGACTCAAGCATTTACAAGCGCAGCAGAACGCCCTGCATTTGCTCGAGGAGCTGGATCAGGAGTATGCAAAACGCTTTGGCAGAAGCTACGGCGGCTCGATTGAAGAATACCGCTGTGACGACGCGGAGTATGTAATTGTCACCATGGGTTCGATGACCGGTGTGGCGAAGGATTGCGTGGATAAAGCACGCGATGCCGGTAAGAAGGTTGGGTTGTTGAAACTGCGTCTGATTCGTCCGTTTCCATCGACGCGGGTTGCTTTCGTGTTGAAGGGCAAGAGAGCCTTCGGCGTGGTGGATCGCAACGTTTCCTTCGGTTGGAATACGGGTATTACATATGTTGAAGTATGCGCGTCCATGAACCGGAAAAACTGCTTTGTACCCAATGTTCCGTTCATCGCGGGTCTCGGAGGTGAGGATATCACTATGCGGCACATCGATTATGCCATAGAGATGATCATCGCACAGGCCGGAAACACCGAAAGTCACGAAACCGTCTGGCTGAATCGTGAAGTCAATGGTTTGTAAGGAGGGATAAGCATGAATGTGATTGATAAACTGGCGACCTACGAGGATCAGATATCCCCAGGTATTTCCGCATGTGTTGGATGCAATGTGGAGCTGACGTTGCGCACATGCATGAAGGTCATGGGTCCAGATACAATATTTGCGATCCCGCCGGGATGCATGGGGGGCGTGGGGGTTGTTGGCTGGGATAAAAAATCCGGCGCGAAAACACCGGTATTCTTTCCGTTGCTGGATAACGTCGCTTCCATGCTGACCGGGATCAAGATGCATTACGAGCGAGTCGGTCGCAAGGTAAACGTCGTGGCGTTTGCCGGAGACGGCGCAAGCGTTGACGCCGGCATGCAGTGCCTCTCCGGCGCGGCCGAGCGTGGCGACAAGATCATCTACATTTGCTATGACAACGAAGGCTATATGAACACCGGGTATCAGCGCAGCGGGTCGACCTCAAAAGGCGCATGGACCTCGACAACGCCCGTGAGCCCGGAAGGAAAGGGCGGCAAGAAGCAAAACAAGAAAGACTTTCCGATGATTATGGCAATGCACGACTTGCCCTACATGGCGACCATGAGTCCGGCCTATATTCCGGACATGGTGAGAAAGCTGGAGAAGGCAAAAGAGGTCGATACCGGGCTGGTTTACCTCCATGTGTATAACCCCTGCGTGACGGGCTGGGGGTTTCAGTCGGACGAGAGCGTGGAGTTATGCCGCCTGTCGGTGGAGACCAACTTTTCGCCTCTCTATGAGGTGGAGAACGGCAAGTTCCGGATGTCTGTGGATGTGAAGAATCCGAAACCTGTGAAAGATTTCGTCAAGCGCTTTAAGAAATTTCGGCATCTCAACGAAGAAGAAATTCAGGCGCTTCAGGAACTCACAGACCGGCGGATGGACAGACTGCGTAAAATCTGCGCGCAATAACCCGCTCAGTCGATATAAGTATTGATCATAACGACAAAAAACCAGAGGGCCGTTGATGGCCCTCTGGTTTTTGATGAGTAAAGATTGAAGAAGCATCGCAATCCTTGCATGATCGCGTGCCGAAAACAAACACGTCAGCGGATACTGTCGCAGTAAGCCTTTGTGATGCGCGCTGCTTGAACGACATCCTCCGTCGATACATAATAATGGGTGCAATAGCGGTACTCGCCTTCGCTTTCAGGCATGGCCTTGATACCGTTGCGGTATAAAAAGCGGACATATTCGTTGGAACAAAAGCCGGGAAGGGATGTCCGCCAGAATACCATGTTGATATCGAGCCGGCCTTTGAGCACTTCAATGCCTTCTATTTTCTCAAGCTCCGTTGCGAGCAACCTGGCATTCTCGTGGTCTTGCCCGAGGCGGTCGACCATCGTTTTGAGCGACACGATGCCGCATGCCGCGAGAATCCCTGCTTCGCGCATGCCCCCTCCCATCAGCTTTCGCATAAACAGGGCTTTTTCAATGAACGCGGCATCGCCGCAGAGTAGCGAGCCAACCGGAGAACACAGACCCTTGGAAACACAAAACATGACGCTGTCGCACCCGGAAACCAGTTCTTTTACCTCAACGCCAAGCGCTGCTGCCGCGTTGAAAATTCGCGCGCCGTCCATATGGACTCTAAGGCCGCATGCATGTGCTTGACGACAGGTGGCGTGAATGGTGTCCATCGGTATGACGCGTCCGTCATACAAAGCATTCTCCAGACAGACAAGCTTGGTTTCGGGATATCGATTATCATGTGGTGGGCGCGCTAAGCGAACGATGTCGTCCGCGTGTACCGTACCGTCGTCATGATCCACCAGCGCATAACCCACGCCGGAGAGACGCGCGGGCGCTCCGCCTTCGTAGCTGATGATGTGGCTTCTCGCGCTTGCGATGATTTCGTCACCCGCATGGGTACTGGCCATGATGGCTGCCTGATTTCCCATCGTTCCGGTGGGTACAAACAAGGCAGCCTCTTTACCGAGCCGTTGCGCCGCCAACGTTTCCAGT
>JAQVML010000294.1 GCA_028703645.1 Eubacteriales bacterium | reverse complement strand
GACATAAACGCGCCGCCAAAGCCAGCCAGAGCGCCGGAGAGCGCGAGCGCGATATATTTGATTTTGAGCACGCTGACGCCGACGCTGGAGGCCGCGTTTGCGTTTTCGCCCACCGCGCGGATATTGAGTCCCAGCGGCGTGCGATACAGCAGCAGCCAGATCAGCCAGACCAGCAGGAACGCAAGATAGGTCAAGACCGCGTGGCCGGAGAGAATATCGCCAAGAATCGGAATATCCTTAATGAGTGGAATATTGACCGTCGGAATCAGGATATTCGGGCTGACCAGCGCGCCCGTGTTGCCGCGCATGCCGGTGAACATATACAGCAGGAAAATCGTTCCGCCCGAGCCAAGCATGTTGACCGCGATACCGGAAAGAATGATATCCGTCTTTAGCTTGAGCGCAAAGAATCCCATCAACAGTCCCAACAGCACGCCGATGAACATCGCACCCAGCACGCCGATGAGCCAGCTCTGCGTCCAGTAGCTAAACAGCACACCAAAGAGCGCGGAGATCATCATGATACCTTCCAAACCAATGTTGGTGACGCCCGCTTTTTCGGCGATAACCGCGCCCAGCGCCGCAAAGAGAATCGGCGCCGTAATGCGAATCACGGAGAAGAGAAACTCCGTTTTCAGGATGGTGTCCAGCAGTTGACCCCACATTATTCGGCACCTCCTTCATTCGTTGCCGCAACTTTGGCAAGATCTGCGCGCGTGTTTTTCACCACGATCTTTTGCCTGTAGCCCGCGAGGAATTGCTCCGCGGCAAAGAAGAGGAAGATCGCGGCCTGAATGATGTCTATCATCTCGCTCGGCACGTCGCAATACGTCGCCATGAGTTGGCAGCCCTTGTTGAGATACGCGATAAAGAACGCAGCCAGCGGCACCAGCAGCGGGTTGTTTTTCGCGAGGATCGCGATGGTGACGCCCGTCCAGCCGTAGCCCGGCAGCTCCTTCCAAAGAAACGTGGAATAGCGCCCCAATACTTCGATCCCGCCGCCCATGCCGGACAGAACACCGCCGACAACCTGCGCCAGCACGATCGTTCCGCCGACCTTCATGCCGGAGTATTTGGAGAACGCCTGGTTGATGCCGATCATGCGAATCGCATAGCCCCAGCGAGTGCGATACATCAATAGCGCGATGATGCCGACAAACACCAGCGCCACGAGGAAGCCCCACGTCAGCTTGCTGCCTCCCGGCACGAGAGAGCCGATGCGCGCGGTCTGCGCAAAGGGAAAGGTCTGGGTCGATCCCTTGCTGCGGTCGGCAAAGTTATAGTTGAGAAAATGCAGCACGAGATACATGCAAACATAGTTGAGCATCAGGCTCGTGACCATCTCGCTTGCACCCAGCTTCACCTTTAACAATGCGGGAATCAGCATGATCAAGCCGCCGATTATCGCCGCAATCAGCACGCAGAGCACCGCGTGCCAGCCGGTGTTCATATGGATATAGATGCCGGCTAGCGCCGCGACAAACCCGCCCACCATCACGATGCCCTCGCCCGCGAGGTTAAACTGATTGCTGGAGAACATCACGCACACGGCAAGGCCGGTAAAGATTGTTGGAATCATTGCGGCGAGGATCGTATAGAACCCCTGCGTGTTAAAGCTCGCGAGTCCGCCTTTGATGGAGATCAGCGGCCCGATCAGCAGGTATCTCAGCGCGGTAAACGGCTCATCGGAGCTCAAAAAGATAAATATCGTGCCAACGCCGAGCGCGAGCAAAATCGCCGCGGCTCCGCGCACCAGCTCGAAGCCGAACATCCTCTTATCCTTCATGACACACCCTCCCGATCTCCTCGTCGCTCTGCCGCTTCAGGCCGAGCATATACTCACCCATCATCTCATCGTTGAGCTGGCTCGTGTCCTCAAAATAGGCCGCAATCTTGCCGCCGTAGAGCACGATGAGGCTATCCGATAGCTCCATCACCTCGTTGAGGTCGGCGGAGACGAGCAGCACGGCGATGCCCGAGCGGGAGAGATCGACCAGTTTCTTTCGAATGAACTCTGTGGCGCCTACATCGATGCCGCGCGTGGGCTGGTCGGCGATGATCACCTCCGGGTCGCTCGAAAACTCGCGCGCGACGACGACTTTTTGAATATTGCCGCCGGAGAGCATCTTCACTTTTTGATTTCTTGACTTGCATAAAACGGTATAGTCCGCAATCAGCTTGTCGCTCTCCGCGTGAATCGCTTTCATATCGAACAGCGGGCCATTATTGAAGCGCTTTTCCTCAAACCGGTCGGAGATCAGGTTTTCCTCGATGGTTGCGATGTCCGCAATGCCATACGTCATGCGATCTTCCGGCACGAGGGAAACGCCCATCGCGCGAATCTTTGCCTGCGAGGCGTGGATCAAATCCACACCGTTGACGGTTGCCGTACCCGTATCCGGTTCGGTGAGATCAAATAGCATGTCCACGAGTTCGCGCTGTCCGTTGCCTTCCACCCCCGCGATGCCGAGAATTTCGCCTTTTCGGACATCAAACGAGACCCCGTCGAGCATCTTTTTGTTCCACTCGTTTGTATAATGAATATCTCGCACGCGAAGCACCACATCCGTGGGCTTTGCGATATCTTTCTGTACGTCGAGAACCACGTCTCTGCCGACCATCAGGCGTGATATCTCTTGCTCGGTAATCGAGGCGGTTTCATACACGCCCATCGACTTGCCGCCGCGCATAATCGTCAGCCGGTCGGTGATCTGCTTGATTTCGTTGAGTTTGTGGGAGATGAAGATGATGGTATAGCCCTGTTCTTTGAGATGAATGAGTTCGCGGAAGAGCTCCGCCGTCTCCTGCGTGGTCAATACCGCGGTCGGCTCGTCGAGAATCAATATCTTAGCGCCTCGAATCAGCGCCTTGAGTATCTCCACCTTTTGCTTCATGCCAACGGGGATATCCGCAACCTTTGCGTCCGGATTCACCGCGAGGTTATACTTTTCCGAGAATTCTATGGTCAGCTCGGTCGCTTTTTTGAAGTCGATGAACATGCCGCTCTTTTTCGGCACCATACCGAGCACGATGTTTTCCGCAACGGTGAGGCTCGGTACCAGCATGAAGTGCTGGTGTACCATGCCGATTCCGTGCGCAATCGCAACCGTCGGGGACGAAAGCGAAACCTTCTCACCGTTTACGATGATTTCGCCTTCGGTTGGCTGCTCGAGCCCGAAGAGCATTTTCATCAGCGTGCTCTTGCCCGCGCCGAGTATTCGCAAAGCTTCGGTATGGTCGACTGCAGAATGCCTTCCTTTTTCTGCAGCCTGACCCAGTTCTTTATTTCAATGTTTTTCAGGCTTGCCGAAGAAAAATGCTGCGGAACGTAGG
>JAQVML010000293.1 GCA_028703645.1 Eubacteriales bacterium | reverse complement strand
TTGATTGACCATCGTCGCCATCGCGGCGAAGATTGCAATCATGGAGAGCGCATAGGTCGCGCTGACGCCGCCCACGAGACCGTCCATCCCTTCGCTGAGGTGCGCGGCGTTTGCCATCACCATCACCGTGAGAATGACCAGCGGCACATACCAAAGCCCGATATCCCATTCTCCACCGGAGAAAGGCAGATAGAGCGAAGGCCCGATCAGCGGCGAGCGATAGGCCCAAATTGCGATGATTCCGGCAAAGAGCAGCTCCGCGCCGAGCATCACGCTCCCGCGGAGGCCGATTCCGTCTATATCGCGAATGCGAATGAAATCGTCGACAAATCCAAGCACGCCAAACGCCAGCATCGCAACCACCGCAGACAGCGCAAACTCCATTCCGTCCATACCGAAGATAATCGTGGCAATCGAAACGGCAAGCAACACCAGCACGCCGCCCATGGTCGGCACGGGCGGTTTCGGCGGCGGAGCCTGCCTTTTTTTCGTCGATTGTTGCGCGGGCGGTTCGGGCGCGATATCGCGCTCCGTTCGGGTCGGCTTCAGGCGCGCCAATACGGGGATCAGCAGCGGGCCAAACAGCAAAACGATCACAAACGCCGTCAATGCGGTCAAGAGTATTTGCAGCATAACGGTATTATACCCCCGAAAAGACGCGCGGGACAATCCCCCAAAAACTGGAAGGAGGGTTTGTTTGCCGCCTGCGGCGGCAATTAAAAAACCGCATCCGGCTAGCACACCAAATGCATGTTTCGTAAAAGTCGGAAAAGGGCTATCGTGAAATGGGTGGGTGCCATCCATGGGTAGCGTGGGTGGCGCGGGTGACGCGGCGCGGGTGACGCGGGTGACGCGGGTGACGCGGGCGGATGGTATCCGCCCGCATAGCATCACCCCATCATAAAAGGCTGTCCGAGAAAGATCGTTTCTTTCTGGACAGCCCCGTTTATGCGTTAGATTTCGTTACAGCTCCAATAGCAGTTCTTCGACAATTCAAAATTAAAATTCGGCTCGACTTACAGCTCGCTCAAGAGCTCTTCGACAATCTCCTTGTCGTCAAAGTGATATTTGGTGCCGTTGATCTCCTGATAATTCTCGTGTCCTTTTCCGGCGATCATGATCACGTCGTCATTCTGCGCGGCAGCGAGCGCATAACGAATCGCTTCCTTGCGGTTTTCAATGACGGTATATTTCGTTCCGCTGCGCTTCATGCCCTCTTCGATCGAATCGATGATCGCCATCGGGTCCTCCGTGCGCGGGTTATCGCTTGTAATCACCGCAAATTCGGAGAATCTGCCTGCGATTTCGCCCATGATCGGGCGCTTTGCGCGGTCTCTGTCCCCGCCGCAGCCAAAGACACAAATCACACGGCCTTTTGCGAACTGCTGCACGGTCTTTAGCACGTTTTCCAGCGCGTCCGGCGTATGCGCATAGTCCACAAACACCGAAAAGCCCCGGTTCGTCTTGACCGGCTCCAGTCGGCCGGAGACGCTGGTCAGCGACTCCAACCCCGCCTTGATCGCGCTGAGCTTCATGCCGACCGCGAGGGCCATGCCCGCGGCACCCATCGCGTTAAACACCGAGAAGAGCCCGGGAATCGCGAGATTCATGAGCACCTCGCCTTCCGGCGTGTGCAGATCAAAGCAAACCCCGTCGGTCGTGATGTCGATATCCGTCGCGGAGATATCCGCGCGGTCGCGCACGCCGAAGGTCAGAATCGGAATCGTCAGCCCTTCCATGATCCGCGAGGAATACGGATCGTCTACGTTGACGACCGCTTTCTTGCTGTTGAGGAAGAGAATCTTCTTTGCCGCAAGATAGTTGTCAAACGACTTGTGATAATCCAAATGATCCTGCGTGAGATTGGTAAACAGGCCAACGTCAAACTTAATGCCGTGTACGCGATATTGTTCCAGCGCGTGGGAACTGGTCTCCATCACCACGAGATCGACATGCGCATCCGCCATCATGCGTAAAATGCGGAAGAGATCGACCGACTCCGGCGTGGTGCGGTCGGTGTGAATGCTCTCGTTGCCGATGAGGTTGCGAATCGTGCCGATCACGCCAACTTTTTTGCCCACTTGCTCGGCAATCGCCTTGACCATATAGGTTGTGGTGGTCTTGCCGTTGGTGCCGGTGACGCCCAGCATCATCATCTCGCGCTGCGGATATCCGTAAAACGCCGCAGCCATTTCGGCCATCGCTTTGCGCGCGTTTTTCACGACAATCTGCGGCACGGGAACCGGAATCTCGCGCTCAACCAGCAGCGCCGTTGCGCCGTTTTGCACCGCGCCTTCGGCGAATGTATGACCATCGAACAGCGAACCCACGATGCAGCAGAACAAACTGCCCTTTTTTACCTTTCGTGAATCGTACTCGATGGAGACGATATCCGTATCTTCGCCTTCATAGCGCAGGCCGGATGCCATTGCCAGTTCCGAAAGCAGCATGTCGTTACCTCCTGTTGCGCGGAACCTACCGCGCGATTGAATATAGAATCTTGATTTCATGCGTCGGAGAGGGGTTCTCTTCCGGCGGAATAAACGATTTAGCCCGCAACGCGCGCTATTCTTCGGGCAGCGGCGTCGGCGTGGATGGTGATTTGGAAGCGTCCGGCGATTCCGAAGGCTCCGGCTTGGGGAACGTCACGTAGATCACCGTTCCCGGATCGACCTTTGTGCCCGCCTCAATGGACTGGGAATCGATTTGTCCCGTACACTGCGTCTTATCAAAACTCAAGACTAACCCCAGCTTTGCAAGCGCATCAAACGCGTCTTGTCTGCGACGTTGTAGGAGATTCGGCACGACCACCTGCGGTTTATAAAGCTGGTCGTCGTTAAACGTCGTCATAGACGTGTAAAGGATCACGATGGAGCCTGCTGCCGCCTCCGTCTTGCCTTGCGGATACTGGTAAACGACTTGCGCCGCGTCTTCGCTCGGCACCGTGTATGCCTGAAATCCGCTCTGCTTGAGCGTATAGACCGCGTCTCTCGCCGTCATGCCGGTGGTATCCGGCACCGTGGAGGTCTTGGTGGGCGTTCCTACCGGCAGCATTCCGTAATACTGCACGAGGTCGGTCATGATCTTGGAAGCCCAATAGCCTGCGATCTTGCTCGCTTCCATATACGGAACCTGCGGTTCGTCTATGACCAGCATGCAGACCAGTTGCGGATTGTCAACCGGAATAAAGCCGATATAGGAGGCGACGACACGCATGCGGGAAGGCGTCGTCCCGTCCTCTTCAAACTTGCGCGAAACCCCGCTGAACCCGCCAACCGAATAGTTGAGCACTTGCGAATTGCTGGCGTTTCCTTTTTCCGCAACGTCTTGCAGCAGTTGCCGCATGGTT
>JAQVML010000292.1 GCA_028703645.1 Eubacteriales bacterium | reverse complement strand
TCGCAAAAGCAGGGCTACGAAGTAGGCGGTGAAACGAATGGCTAAATCGAAAAAGCGCATCAAGGGCCGCTTCTTCATGATGATTTTAATTCTCGCAGGTTTCATCGCGCTCGTCATCTTCGTTGCAAACGCGCTCAAGAAGACGGGAGAGATCGAGTTCGGCTCGCTGGGCGCGGACTTTGAGATCGACGCCGCCGTTATTCGCGATGAGAAAGTCGTGATGTCCGAACCGTACGAAAAGATTACGTTTGACGTGGTCGAAGGCGAGATTGTCAACAACGACCAGGTGATCGCGCAGCTCTACAAGCGCGGTTATCAGGACGAGACGATGGTAACGCTCCTAAACCTGCAAAAACAGATTTACGATTATCAGATTCAGCTGCTCGGCGGGCAACTGCCGCAGGAGCTAATCGACCTGAATGCGAATATCGAAGAGGTGGAGCTGCAGATTCGCGCCGTGTCGCGCGGGCAGAGCAAGCTCGACATGCTGGATCTGGAGCAGACGCTCAAAGACCTCGATAACCAGCGCGTCGCGCTCATGCAATCCATCGTGACGCCGGACACCACGCTCAACCAGCTCTATAGCGACCTCAAGAGCCAGCAAAACGTGATGAGCGGTTGGAAGCGGGACATCAAAAACACCTCCGGCACGGGCATCGTGAGTTTTTATTTTGACGGCTATGAGCAGGTGCTCAGCGTCAACAAACTCTCGACTATCAACTCTGCACTGGTCAAGAACGTCGTTAAAGGCGGCAACACCGCAAAGAATGCGGAGTCGAGCAGCGAGGTGCCGCTGTATCGCATCATCAACAACACGCACTGGTTCATTGCGTTTGTAACCAGCGCGACCGACCCGATGCGCCTCGCGGAAGGCGAGCAATACAGCGTGCTGTTTCAGAACTATTCCGATCAGCAGTATACCGCAACCGCGCGCGCAAGCCAGGTTTCGGAGAACGCGGTCGTGAACATTTTGGAGTTTAACACCGATATCGGCAAACTAATCGGCACCCGAACCGTTGCGGCGACGATCAGTAAGTCCGCGCAGGGTTTGGTTGTTCCGCTCAGCGCGATTCAGATCGTCTCCGGCATGCCGGGGATCAATATGGTATATGGCGATAGCGTTTTGCGTGTGGAGGTGGACATCCTCGCGCAAAGCGATAACAAAGCGGTCATCCGCGCGCACAATGCCTCGGACAATCTTACCGCAGGAATGAAGTATATGAAACCATGACAACCATCGCGCAAAACATTGCAAAAGTAAAAGAAGAGATGGAGGGCGCCTGTCTGCGCGCCGGAAGAAAGCCGGAGAGCGTGCTGCTCGTCGCCGCGTCAAAGTATCAAAGCGTGGATCGCATCGCGGAGGCGGTTGCGGCCGGCGTGACAACCTTTGGCGAAAATCATGCCCAGGAATTGACTGAAAAGAAAACTTTTTTTGAACAGCAAGGTTGCAGAGTGCATTTTATTGGACAACTGCAAACGAATAAGATAAAATATGTCTGCGGTTTTGCCGACCTGATTGAATCGGTAGATCGGCAAAATCTCGCGGCGCAGCTTCAGCAAAAAGCCAGCGCGCGGGGAATTGTTCAGGATATTTTGATCCAGGTCAACATCGGCGAAGAGGACCAAAAGGGCGGCTTACCCGATGCGGACTTGGATTCGTTTGTGGAATCATTGGAGGAATACGCCAATCTGCGCTTGCGCGGGTTGATGTGCGTTCCGCCCGCGGTGGAAGCGGAACAGGCGAGGATTTACTTTCGCAAGATGCGCGAGCACTTCGAGAGACTTCGTGAAAAACGGGATTGTGCGGTGTTTGACACGCTTTCGATGGGCATGAGCCACGATTTCACCGTGGCGATTGAAGAGGGCGCGACACAAGTGCGCGTCGGTTCCCGGATATTTGGCGCGAGAGACAAAAAATAACCATTTGGTCTTGCGTGTGGATGGAGCGTTTCACGCGCGAAAAAAACTAAAATTTAGAATGAATGCCGGGGGCAAAATCGCCTTGGCTGACGGTTTTCGGAGGAAGATGGATGGCAAGCCTTTATACGAAATTCCTGGATTTTATCGGGATTGAGGAGAGCGACGAGCAGGACGACGAGCGCAGAGACGACGGGTATTACCGCGACGATGCGCCGGAACGCTCCGCCGGCGGAGCCTTTGGCACAAACCGCGCCGCAGCCGCGCCCAACCGCAGAAACGACCGCGTACAGAGCACATCCGGTGCGAACCTCCCGATCTCCGGCGGAATGAAGATGATCGTGTACCATCCCGTGAGCTACGAGGATACGCAGAGCATCATCGATAATCTGAAAAACAGGAAGCCCGTCATTGTCAACATGGAAGAACTGGAGCTGGACACGGCGCAGCGCATTCTGGACTTTCTTTCCGGCGCGGTCTACGCGCTCAACGGCACCATGTGCAAGATTTCGCGCGGAATCTTCGTGGTCGCTCCGAACAACTATGACGTTGTCGGCAACGGCGAGGATGACTACGGCGATTTGGTTTGATTGAGGCTTTCACATAACGAATCAGGATTCACTGGCACATCAGACAGTTGGTGTGCCAATTTTTTACCGGAGAAATTGGACTTGTTTGCTCTTTGTGAGGAGGGATAACAGATGCGCACGGACGAAATCGTCAACAAAGTGTTCACGCGCTCGTTTATGGGCTATGACATCGAGCAGGTCGACTTGTTTTTAGACGAAGTGATTGAAGCGATGGAACGCTATGAAGCGGAAAAGCGCGAGATGCTCTCCGCCATGGAATACCTGATGAAAAAGCTGGAACACGGGCAGAAGATGCCGCTTTCGGACATGAAGAAGGCGATTGATTCCGACAGGAGCCAGGCAAAAGCGTCTTTGCCGGAGGGTACGGAGGGCCGCGACGAGGAGCCGAAAACGGCGCGATCCATCGCCCGCAGCGGCGCGAGCAAACCGATTCGCGCGCCGAAAATCAGCCGCGTGAAAGGCGAAGAGAACGCGAAAGCACAGATTATTGAGGAAGCAAAGAGCGCGATTCCGCAACAGGAACTGACCCAGGAGGAAGCGGACAAGCGCGCAAAGAATATGTCGTCGGCAGCGGTCAACTGGCTGGACGAGCTTTTGATCAACATATCGGAGCACGAGACTTCGAACTTTGAAAAGCCGCAACAGCCCGCAAAACCCGCGTCGCAGACACAAACGCAGAGCGCGAAACCAGCTCCGCAGGCGCAAACGCAGAGCGCAAAACCCGCTCCGCAGCCGACGGCGACGGAGCAAACGAACGAAACGACGGCGAACCCGCCGGAAAGCAACATATAACATGGCAAAACAAAAGAATGCCTTCCCGCCCGTCAGTCGCGAGGAGATGCGCGCGCGAGGCATCGAT
>JAQVML010000291.1 GCA_028703645.1 Eubacteriales bacterium | reverse complement strand
TTTTTTCACGCAGTAACAATCGAACGAAGGACTTTGTCGATGGACTGGCACCGCCTCTACGACCCGTAGGTAGCCTATCGAATAAACATATTGCAAAATAGTAACAATGAGCGTACAATGTTGCTCGGTACCTAACTTCTTGGTACAGAGCAATTAGGAGGAGCGACACGTGTTGGATCATTGGCAAGAACATACGTTAGCCATTCGGCTGAAAACCTGCGGCCGGTTTTTGTATTATCAAATTGGAGGAAAAGCTGGTCAGCAGCGCATTTTGATGCGTTTGAACAATCACGGACCGACGACGCAAAAGGAACTTCAGGACGTTTTGGAAATCAGCTCCGGCGCACTCAGCGAAATACTGCAAAAAATGGAGGACAGCGGCTTGATTTTGCGCACCAAAAGCGCGGAGGATAAGCGTCAGGTGGACCTCTTGCTCACCAAGGCGGGACGAGAAAAAGCACAGTCGGTCGAGGCGCATTATCACCGTACGCTGGATCGAACGTTTGAATGTCTCACGCAAGAGCAAAAAAATCAGCTGGAGGAGACGCTCGGAATCCTCACGGCGCACCTTGAGGAGATCAAGTCCGATCCCGCATTTGCGCAATCACTCGATCAGCCTTGCATGAAATAACGCTGTATTGCGACCAACCTCTTTGCTCATCAATCAACCTCGCCTGACGGAGTGTCTCCGCAGGCAGTGAAGGAGAACACACACGAATGTGGAAAACCCTGTTACACAGCATTCGGGAGTATAAAAAGCCCTCTATCCTCGCGCCGATCTATGTCTCGGCAGAGGTCGTCATCGAATGCGTCATCCCTTTTATCACAGCGCTGCTCGTCAACCAGATTAAGGCGGGCTGCACGTTTGACGTCGTGCTGCGCTATGGTCTGGTATTGCTTGTCCTGGCTTCGCTTTCGCTCAACTTTGGCAGGCTCTCCGGTAAAACCGCGGCAACCGCGGCCAGCGGATTTGCGCGAAATCTGAGGCGCGATCTGTTTTCCAGCATACAATCCTTTTCGTTTGAAAACATCGATCGCTTCTCTTCCTCTTCGCTGGTCACGCGTCTGACCACGGACGTGAGCAATGTGCAAAACGCATATATGATGCTCATCCGCGTCGCCATCCGAAGCCCCTTGATGTTGATCTTCGCGGTGGTGATGTCGTTCATCATGGGCGGTAAGCTCGCGCTGATCTTCGTTGTCGTGATTCCGATGCTCGGAATCGGGCTGTTTTTCATCATCCGCAGCGCATTCCCAATCTTTCGCCGCGTGTTTCGCAAGTATGACGCGCTCAACCGCTCGATTCAGGAAAACGTGCAGGGCATCCGCGTGGTGAAGTCTTTTGTCCGCGAAGAGTATGAAAAACAAAAGTTTGGCACCGCCGCCGAAGAGCTGCGTCAGGAATTCACCAAAGCCGAGAAAATTCTCGCCTTCAACGGGCCGATGATGCAGTTTTGCCTGTACATCAACATGATCTTCATCCTCACCTTCGGCGCATATACGATTGCGACCACAGGCGGGCTGCATTTCAATGTAGGTCAGCTCTCTTCCCTGATGATCTATAGCTTTCAGACGCTCATGAGCCTGATGATGCTCTCCATGGTGTTCGTCATGGTCACCATTGCAGACGAATCCAGCCGCCGTATCGTCGAGGTTCTCTCCGAAAAGAGCTCGCTGACAAGCCCGGAACATCCGTTGTTGGAGGTTAAGGACGGTTCTATCGATTTTGAGCGTGTCAGCTTCCGTTACTCGGAAAAAGCGGAGCGCATGGCGCTATCGGATATCGACCTAAGCATCCGCTCCGGCGAAACGATCGGCATCCTCGGCACGACCGGCTCCTCCAAGACCTCGCTCGTGCAGCTGATTCCGCGGCTATACGATGCGACGAGCGGCGTCGTTCGCGTTGGCGGACGAGATGTGAAGGAATATGATCTGGAAGCGCTTCGCAACCAGGTTTCGGTCGTGTTGCAAAACAACGTGCTCTTTTCCGGCACCATTGCGGAAAATCTCCGCTGGGGTAACCCGCAGGCAAGCGAGGAAGAACTGCGGCATGCCTGTGAGCTTGCGCAGGCGGATGAATTCATCCGTTCGTTCCCGCAAGGCTACGAAACGCACATTGAGCAGGGCGGCACCAACGTCTCCGGCGGACAAAAACAGCGTCTCTGCATCGCCCGTGCGCTGCTGAAAAAACCCCGCATTTTGATTCTCGACGACTCGACGAGCGCGGTGGATACCCACACGGACGCAAAGATTCGCATCGCACTAAGGGAATATTTGCCCGACACGACCAAGATTATCATCGCGCAGCGCGTCGCCTCCGTGATGGACGCGGATCGCATCGTGCTGATGGACAAGGGCGGTATCACCGCCGTTGGCTCGCACGAGCAGTTGCTCCAGAGCAACGCGGTCTATCGCGAAGTGTACGAATCCCAGAATAAGGCAGGTGAGCAGAAATGAAGCCGAATCAACGCTATCAAAAAGGCACGCTCCGGCGGCTGCTGCGCATGCTGTTTTCGTATTATCCCGTTGCGCTCCCGATCGTGGCCCTCTGCATCATCGTCTCTGCCGCAGTCTCCGCGATGCCCGCGATCTTTACGCAAAACATCATCGCGGTGCTGGAGCAAAACGCGGGCGCCGGCTGGGACGTCATCGGCCCGCAGATCATCCGGCTGACCACGCTGCTGGCGGTGCTGTACCTCATTTCGCTTGTGTTGTCGTTCTCCTATTCGCGCGCAATGGCGGTTCTTTCGCAAGGCGCGCTCAAAAAGATGCGCGAGCAGCTCTTTGATCACATGGAGGATCTGCCGATCAAGTATTTTGATACGCATGCGCACGGCGACATCATGAGCCATTACACCAACGATATCGACACTCTGCGCCAGCTCATTTCGCAGAGTTTGCCGCAGCTGCTCGTCTCCGGCGTCATGGTCATCACCCTGTTTTCCATCATGCTCTATTACAGCGTCTGGATGGCATTGGTCGTGCTCTTCGGGGTATCGTTTATGCTGTTGGTGGTCAAAAAAGTCGGCGGCAACTCCGCCAAGTACTTCATGCGCCAGCAGAAAGCGCTCGGCATGACCGAAGGATATATCGAAGAGATGATGGCGGGCCAGAAGGTCATCAAAGTCTTCTGCCATGAAAATGAAGCAAAGACGGGCTTTGACGAGGTCAACGACGCGTTGTTTCACGATTCGGAAAAGGCCAACACGTTTGCAAACATTCTGGCGCCCATCATCATGAACATTGGCAACCTCATCTATGTCATGGTCGCAATGGCAGGCGGCGCGTTTCTTCTGAGCAAGGCACAAAACGTCAGCATTTCGGGACTGGCGTTCAGCATCAGCATCGTCGTACCGTTTCTGAATATGAC
>JAQVML010000290.1 GCA_028703645.1 Eubacteriales bacterium | reverse complement strand
TTCCGATCTGACATAGCAGCGCTGATAATATTCTTCCAAATCAGCTTGCGAGGTGTGGAAGGAATAGGCGTCCTTCATTGTAAACTCGCGCACGCGAATCAGTCCGCCGCGGGCGCGGGGCTCGTCGCGGAACTTGGTCTGAATCTGATAGATCATGAATGGATACTTGGCGTAGCTCTTGGCGGCGTCCCGCGCGAGGTGAACGGCCGCTTCCTCGTGCGTCATGCCCAGCACCATGTCCGCGCCCATGCGGTCGGTCAGACGAACCAGCTCTTTGCCCACGCTCGTGAACCTGCCGCTCTCTTTCCAAAGATCGGCGGGCAGCACGACGGGGAAGAGCACTTCTTGCCCGTCGATCGCATCCATCTCTTCGCGAATGATGCGCTCGATCTTCTGCGTAATGCGCCTAGCAGGCGGCAGAAGCGTATACACGCCGGTGTTGACCTGCTTGATATAGCCGCCGCGTACCATGAGCGCGTGGCTCTCAATGGTGCAGTCCGCGGGTTTTTCTTTGTAGCGCTCGCCAATCAATTCGCTCATTCTCATAACAAAAATCTCCTCGATAACCTTCATAATATCGATAAACAATTCATTATCGCCCAGAAACGGAGATTTGACAAGGGGGAATGTCGACAAATCAAGTGTGAATGCTTTGTGAGAAAGTCACATTACATCTTGACACGCGGCTCATCTTTACCCTAAACTAAAATAACGATAATATCCCACAGGCGTTTTATCGGAAAAGAGTAAGCATCTTCCGTTTGTTCCAAGAGAGGGTTGGTCACCGGCTGAAAGCCAACCTGAACCAGAGTTGCCGAAGTGCCTTCCGAGAGCCGCCGCCGACAAAGAGCCGCCACGGGGTGGAACGGCCGAGTATCGGCGGACGCAGCAGCTGCGTTACAGCCTTGAGAGGAAGAGCTATTGAAACTCTTCAAATAAAGTGGAACCGCGATGCGCAATCGTCTTTATGATGGTTGCGCTTATTTATTTGCCGAAAGCAACGCTCGAAGGGGGCATTGCGCGAAAGGAACGAGTCCATTATGTTTAAAACGCTGAAAAGCGATCTGCAAGCGGTGATAAAACGAGACCCCGCCGCGAAATCCATCTGGGAGGTCATGCTCTGCTACCCGGGGTTTCGCGCCGTGCGCATTCACCGCAGAGCAAACTGGTTTTACCGGCACAAGATGCATCTACTTGCGCGCATCACGTCGGAATGGTGCCGCTTCACCACGGGCATCGACATCCATCCCGGCGCCACGATCGGCAAGCGCCTCTTCATCGACCACGGCGTTGGCGTGGTGATTGGCGAAACCGCGATCATCGGCGACGACGTGACCATCTTTCAGGGGGCTACGCTCGGCGGAACGGGCAAGGACACCGGCAAGCGCCACCCGACGATTGGCGACCATGTCACCATTTCCGCGGGCGCGAAGGTGCTCGGCCCCGTGACGGTCGGCAGCCACGCGAAGATTGGCGCGGGCGCGGTGGTGCTCAAGGATGTACCCGCGTTTTCCACCGTGGTCGGTGTGCCGGGCCATGTGGTGCGCCTCTACGGCTGTAAAGTGCCGTGCGAGCGCGTGGGAATGTGTGACGACGGCAAATGCGAGTGTATTGACACGGAGAAGTGCGTCAAAAGACAGGAAGGCTTGTCCGGCGAGGAGGGCGTTGATCTTGATCAGGTCGATCTGCCCGATCCGGTGGAGCAGCAGCTCGAACAGCTCAAGCAGCGCATGGACGCGCTGGAAGCGGCGCTGCGGGAGAAAAGCAAGGATTGACGACAGATTTCTGAATAAAATCAAGGCAATCTGTGATATAATATAATGATACACGGAGGAAAGACCATGCAAATCTATAATACGATGACGCGTAAGAAAGAAGAGTTGATTCCGCTCGTACCCGGACAGATTTCGATGTACGCCTGCGGACCTACGGTCTACAACTACTTCCATATCGGCAACGCGCGCCCGTTTATCGTATTTGACACCCTGCGCCGCTATCTGGAATATCGCGGATACAACGTGCGCTTTGTGCAGAACTTTACGGACATTGACGATAAGATGATTCGCCGGGCAAACGAAGAAGGAACGACGGTTAAGGAACTCGGCGAGCGCTTCATCAAGGAATACTACATCGATGCGGACGCGCTGGGTGTGCGCCGCGCGAGCGTGAACCCCAGAGCGACCGAGCACATTGGCGAGATCATCTCGCTCGTGAGCACGCTCATTGAAAAAGGCCACGCCTATGCCACCCCGAATGGAGACGTCTATTTCTCCGTTCGCAGTTTTGATGGCTACGGCAAGCTCTCCGGCCAGAATATTGACGATCTGGAGAACGGCGCGCGCGTCGATCCCGACGAATCGAAGCGCGATCCGCTTGATTTCGCGCTCTGGAAAGCGGAAAAACCCGGCGAACCAAGCTGGGACTCACCCTGGGGCAAAGGCAGGCCGGGTTGGCACATTGAGTGCTCCGCCATGAGCATGGCGATCCTCGGCGAAACGTTTGATATCCACGGCGGCGGACAAGACCTCATCTTCCCGCACCACGAAAACGAGATTGCACAGAGCGAAGCCGCGACGGGGCACCCGTTTGCGCGCTACTGGATGCACAACGGCTATATCAACGTGGATAACCAGAAGATGAGTAAATCGCTTGGCAACTTCTTTACCGTGCGCGATATCGCCAAGGAATTTGATCTGGAAGCCGTTCGCATGTTCATGCTGGGCGTTCAGTATCGAAACCCCGTCAACTTTTCGCGCGAGATGATTCAGCAGGCGCAGAGCGCGCTGGAGCGCCTCCGCACCGCGAAGGAACGTCTTGCGGAAGCGCAGATTGCGCCAGACGGCACGGCGGAAGACGCGGCGTTTATCGATCAACTGCTGGATATCAAAGCGAGATTCTGCGAGGCGATGGACGACGACCTCAACACGGCGGACGCCATCGGCGTGCTGTTTGATTTCGCCAGAGCCGCGAACACGTTTGTCAACGAGCCGCGTGGCAAAGCCGCGATTACAGCGGGTCAAGCGCTCTTTGACGAACTCACCGGCGTGCTGGGCATTTTGGCCCACGAGAAGGCGGAGGAGTTCCCCGCTGAGGCGACGGCGCTGCTTGAAGAGCGCCAGGCTGCGAGAAAAGCAAAGAACTTTGCGCGCGCGGATGAAATTCGCGATGCGCTCAAGGAGATGGGCTTCACCGTGGAGGACACGGCAACCGGCCCGAAACTGAAGAAGCTATCATAAAAAAACTATAACTAAAGAAACTGTAATAATCGAACCGAACCCAAAGAAATACGTTTTGACAAGGAGAATTTATTATGTCCAGCTCATTTGCCATGTTTGATTGGCTGCTGCTCGCCGTTTCCGTTTACGTGCTCTACGCG